>JBKJNE010000248.1:0-2946 GCA_046596015.1 Alphaproteobacteria bacterium | reverse complement strand
AGTTCGGCGACGCGGTCGAGAGGCGAACAGTCGGCCAAATCGAGGGCAACGCGGGCATAGTCGTCGAGGATCGCGACCTTGAGCATGGCGGCGCCTTCCTTCAGGCCGAGTGCAGGCTGGTGTAGGTGCGGGACTTGAACAGCCAGCTTCCATCCCGCTTCACATAGGTGTCGTCGTAGCGGCCTGTGTCGGTGCGCGTCCTGCCGTCGGGCCAGATGATGAATTCGCGGGGATAGGCCCGGCCGGTGGCCGTGTCGCCCGTGACGATAACCGCGCCGAGCGTGGAGGTGGCGACCATGGGCGGCAGGCTGTTCATGGCCGTGCTCCAGGCCTTCACGATGGCGTCGCGGCCGACCACATGCTCCATGCCGGGAATGGCGGCCAGTTCCCAGACGCCGTCCTCGGCCCACAGCGCGCCCCAGGCCTGCGCATCGTTGAGCGTGACCGCGTCGGCGTAGGCCGCCACCAGCTCGTGGATCGCCAGCCTGTCCTCGAAAGGCCCTTCAAACGCCATGCCGTCCTCCCCAGTCCGTCGCGTTGAGCTATCAGGTGCCGCGCGGCTTCATCCCCGCGGCGCGGTAGACGTCATCGATCACCCGCATATTGGCGATGCCTTCGTCGGCGGGCGTGAGGATCGGCGTGCCGTCGCGCACATTGGCCACGAAGCCCAGTGCCTGCCAGTCGTAGGTAGCGCGCTCGTGCGGCGCCTCGACCGTCCTGACTCCGTCGATCTCGAGCTCGATGCCGCCGCCTCGCGACGGATGCACAGGGTTCTCGAGGATCATCCGGCCGCGCTCGCCGATGATCTCGGCGCTGATGATGAAATCGTCGGCGTCATAGTTCAGCGACAGGTCCATGCGGCCGATACAGCCGCTGGGGAATCGCATCTGGGCGACCATGGTGCCGTCGATGCCGGGCCGGAACTCGGTGGCCGTGGCGCTGGTGATCTCCGGCTCGCCGCCCACATAGCGCAGGAAGCTGACGGCGTAGTAGCCCAAATCCATGGTCGCGCCGCCGGCCAAGGCCGTGCTGAAGCGGATGTCGTCGGGCGTGAAATACTTGCCGGGCACCAGGAAGTTGAACTTGATCTCGCGCAGCGCGCCGAGCGTGCCGTCCTCGATGATCTGCTTCATGCGCGGGGTCTGTGGATGGTAGAGCCAGTGCACCGCCTCGACCAGGATGCCGCCGGTGCGCTTCGCGGCGTCGGCCATGATCCGCGCTTCGGCTTCGTTGGAGGCGAAAGGCTTCTCGCACAGCACGGCCTTGCCGGCCTCCAGCGCCTTCACCGTCCATTGGCAGTGAAGCGAATTGGGCAGCGCCACATAGACCGCCTCGATGTCCGGATCGTCGAGCAGCGCCTGATAGGTGGCACCGCGCGGAATGCCATTTTCCCTGGCGTATTCGGCCGCGCGGGCCGCGTCGCGGGCGCCGACAGCGACGATGTCGATGCCGCCGACACGGGAGACGGGCGCTAACAGGCCGTATTTGGCGATGGCGCCGGCGCCGAGCACCCCGAGACGGACGGGCGCGGCCATGGGCCTAGTCCTTCGCGCGTTCGACGTAGGAACCGTCCTCGGTCTGGATCACGACGCGGGTGCCCGGCGCGATATGCGGCGGCACGTTGGTGCGCACGCCGTTGGACAGGATGGCGGGCTTGTAGGACGACGACGCGGTCTGGCCCTTCACGGCAGGCTCGGTCTCGGCGATTTCCAGGGTCACGCGGGCCGGCAGTTCGGCGGCGATGGGGTTGCCGTCATGAATCTTCAGGATGCAGACCATGCCTTCCTGCAGATAGGCGGCCTGGTCGCCGATCATGTCCTTGGCCACGACGACCTGGTCGTAGGTTTCCGGGTTCATGAAATGGAAGCCTTCGCCGTCCTCGTAGAGGTAGGTGAAGTCGCTGTCCTCGACGAAGGCGCGCTCGACCTGCTCGGTGGTGCGGTAGCGCTCGGACACCTTGGTGCCGTCGGAGATGCGGCGCATGTCGATCTGGGTGACCGAGGCGCCCTTGCCCGGATGGATGTTGTCGGCGGTCAGCACCACATAGAGCTTGCCGTCGACGTCGAGCACGTTGCCCTTGCGAATCTGGGAGGCGATAACCTTGACCATGTCTGATCCTTGTCAGGAGGCGGCCCGGCCGTCGGTTCGGACGCTCCGGCCAGAAGTTGGTTTTTCAGCGCCGCATTTAGCCTATGTTGGCGCAAATCGCCAGCCTGACCTTCGGGAGCCGACGCCGCTTGCCGCCGAAAACCGCCCATCCCGCCGCCTCGCCCTGGTGGACGCCGGACGTCCACGCGGACCGGCGCGGCTTCCTGCTGGCGCGGGGCCGCATCCAGGCGGCGCTGCGCGGCTTCTTCGCGGAACGGGACTTCGTCGAGGTCGATCCGTCGGCGCTGCAGGTGTCGCCGGGCAACGAGGCGCATCTTCACGCGTTCGGCACGCAGGCAGTCGACCCGGACGGCGCCAAGTTGCCGCTCTACCTGCATACCTCGCCCGAATTCGCCTGCAAGAAGCTGCTGGCGGCGGGTGAGCGGCGGATTTCCTGCTTCGCCCATGTCTACCGGAACCGTGAGCGCGGGGCGCTGCATCATCCCGAATTCACCATGCTGGAGTGGTACCGGGCGGGCGAAGCCTACGAGACGCTGATGGACGACTGCGCCGCGCTCCTGGCGCTGGCGGCGGAGACGGCGGGCGTCTCGCAGCTGACCTTCCGGGGCAACCAGGCCGATCCCTTCCGCGAGCCGGAACGGCTGACTGTGGCCGAGGCGTTCGACCGCTTCGCCGGAATCGATCTGCTGGGGTCGGTCGACGCGGCGGGTGAGACCGACTTAGGCCATCTGGCGGCCGAAACACGCAGGGCCGGAATCAGGGTTGCCGACGGCGATGTGTGGGCCGATCTGTACAGCCGGGTGCTGGTCGAGAAGATCGAGCCGAAGCTGGGCATGG
>JBKJNE010000303.1:0-4928 GCA_046596015.1 Alphaproteobacteria bacterium | reverse complement strand
TGTCGCGGTAATGCACCTCCAGCGTTTCGCGGTTGTAGCGCTTGCCGTGGCACACGTCGCACTGGACATAGACGTCCGGCAGGAAGTGCATCTCGATCTTGATGACGTCCAGATTGTGCTCGATCACCAGCACCGTGTTGCCGGTTTCCACAAGGGCGTGAAGCACTTCGAGCAATTTCTTCACGTCATGGAAATGCAGGCCGGTGGTCGGCTCGTCCAGGATGTAGAGCGTGCGGCCCGTCGCCCGGCGCGACAGTTCCTTGGCCAGCTTCACCCGTTGCGCCTCGCCGCCCGACAGCGTCGTCGCCTGCTGGCCCACCTTGATGTAGCCCAGGCCCACCTTCTGCAGCATCACCAGCTTGTCGCGGATCGCCGGCACCGCCTTGAAGAACTCGGCGCCGTCGTCGATGGTCATGTCGAGCACGTCGGCGATGCTCTTGTCGCGGTAATGCACCTCCAGCGTTTCGCGGTTGTAGCGCTTGCCGTGGCACACGTCGCACTGGACATAGACGTCCGGCAGGAAGTGCATCTCGATCTTGATGACGCCGTCGCCCTGGCAGGCTTCGCAGCGGCCGCCCTTGACGTTGAACGAGAAGCGGCCCGGCTTGTAGCCGCGTGCCTGCGCCTCGGGCAGTGCCGCGAACCAGTCGCGGATCGGCGAGAACGCGCCCGTATAGGTCGCCGGATTTGACCGCGGCGTGCGCCCGATCGGCGACTGGTCGATGTCGACGATCTTGTCGATGTGCTCGACGCCGTCGACGCGGTCGTGCTCGCCAGGATGGGTCCGGCTCCGGTTGAGGATGCGCGACAGCGCCTCGTACAGCGTGTTGATCACCAGCGTCGACTTGCCGCCGCCCGAGACGCCGGTGACGCAGGTGAAGGTGCCCAGCGGGAACCGCGCGGTGACGTTCTTCAGATTGTTGGCCCGCGCCCCCCGCAGCACGATCTTCTTGGCCTTCTCGCCTTCCCGGCGCTCGGACGGCACCGGGATCTGCTCCAGGCCGACCAGGTACTTGCCGGTCAGGCTGTTTGGGTTGGCCATGATGTCCTCGGGCTTGCCCTGGGCGACGATCGTCCCGCCAAGGACGCCGGCGCCCGGGCCCATGTCGATGACGTGGTCGGCGGCGCGGATGGCGTCCTCGTCATGCTCGACCACGATCACCGTGTTGCCCATATCGCGCAGGTTGCGCAGCGTCTCGAGCAGGCGGTGATTGTCGCGCTGGTGGAGGCCGATGCTGGGCTCGTCGAGCACGTAAAGCACGCCGGTCAGGCCAGAGCCGATCTGCGAGGCGAGGCGGATGCGCTGGGATTCGCCGCCCGACAGGGTACCGGACTGGCGCGACAGGGTCAGGTAGTCGAGGCCCACATTGTTGAGGAAGCCCAGCCGCTCGACGATCTCGCGCAGGATGCGCGCGGCGATCTCGCGGTCCTTCGGCCGCAGCTTCTCGCCCAGGCCGCTGAACCAGGCGTGCGCCTGCCGGATCGACATCTCGGACACCTGGCCGATATGCAGGCCGTCGATTTTCACCGCCAGCGCCTCGGGCTTCAGCCGGTAGCCGCCGCAGGCCTCGCAGGGCGTGGCGTTCTGGAACCGGCTCAGCTCCTCGCGAATCCAGGCGCTTTCAGTCTCGCGCCAGCGCCGCTCCAGGTTGGGGATGACGCCCTCGAACGCCCGCGTGGTCTCGTAGCGGCGCTTGCCGTCCTCGTAGACCATGGGAATTGCCTTGCCGTCCGAGCCGTACAGGATGACGTTGCGCGCCTCCTCCGGCAGGTCCATCCAGCGCGCCGTCATGCGGAAGCCGAAGTGCTTCGACAGGCTGTCCAGGGTCTGGTTGTAGTAGGGCGAGGGCACGGCCGTCCGCGACCACGGCGCGATGGCGCCGCCCTTGATGGTGACCTCCTCGTCGGGGATCACCAGGCTCGGGTCGAAGGTCAGCTTGCTGCCCAGACCGTCGCACACCGGGCAGGCGCCGAACGGGTTGTTGAACGAGAACAGCCGGGGCTCGATCTCCTCGATGGTGAAGCCGGACACCGGGCAGGCGAACTTGGACGAGAACACGGTGCGCTCGCCAGGCTCGTCGGCGAACTCGGCGATGGCGAGGCCGTCAGCCAGCCCCAGCGCGGTCTCGAAGCTGTCGGCGAGACGCTGCTGCAGCCCGTCGCGCACCACGACGCGGTCCACCACCACGTCGATGTCGTGCTTGATGTTCTTCTCCAGCGCCGGCACGTCGTCGATCTCGTACATGACACCGTCGACCTTCACCCGCTGGAATCCGCGCTTCTGATAATCGGCCAGGTCCTTGCGGTACTCGCCCTTGCGGCCGCGCGCCACCGGCGCGATGAGATAAAGCCGCGTGCCTTCCGGCAGCGCCATCACCCGGTCGACCATCTGGCTGACGGTCTGGCTCTCGATGGGCAGGCCGGTCGCCGGCGAATAAGGGACTCCGATCCGTGCGAACAGCAGGCGCATGTAGTCGTGCACCTCGGTCACCGTGCCGACGGTCGAGCGCGGGTTGCGCGAGGTGGTCTTCTGCTCGATGGAGATGGCCGGCGACAGGCCCTCGATGTGGTCCACGTCCGGCTTCTGCATCAGCTCGAGGAACTGGCGCGCATAGGCCGACAAGCTTTCGACGTAGCGGCGCTGGCCCTCGGCATAGATGGTGTCGAACGCCAGCGACGACTTGCCCGAACCGGACAGGCCGGTGATCACGATCAGCTCGTCGCGCGGCAGGATGACGTCGATGCTCTTGAGGTTGTGCTCGCGGGCGCCGCGGATAGTGATGTTCTTGTTCATCGAGGATCGTTGCCGGTTCTGCTGTGTGCTAGCGTTTCCCGCGACGGCCACTGGCCGGCCGGGGCGAGGTTACATGGTGTCGGGGCAGCGATAAATCCCGCTCTTTTTTCGCCGCCCCGCGCGGCGATCTGGTATAGCAGCGTTACCCGATTCATGGTGTCCGCGAATCCGAGATGTTTACTTTTTGTTCTCATTCCGGTTTACACTGGCGTATCCTGAGTTTCAATCATCGCCTGAATTCAACTGTCGAAAGGCTCATCACATGGCCGGAAGCGTCAACAAAGTCATCCTCGTGGGCAATCTGGGCCGCGATCCCGAAGTGCGCACGCTGAACAACGGCGGCAAGGTGGTGCAGCTCAACCTCGCCACGTCGGAAACCTGGCGCGACAAACAGAGCGGCGACCGCCAGGAGCGCACCGAATGGCACAAGGTGGTGATCTTCAACGAGAACCTGGCCGACGTGGCCGAGCGCTTCCTGCGCAAGGGCTCTAAGGTCTATGTGGAAGGTCAGCTCCAGACCCGCAAATACACCGACAAGGACGGCGCCGAGAAATACACCACCGAAGTGGTGCTGCAGCGCTACCGCGGCGAGCTGACCATGCTCGACGGCAAAGGTGAGGGCGGCGGCGCTGCCGCCGGCAGCGGCGGCTTCGGCGCCCGCGAGGACAGCTATGCCGGCGGCGGCTCGTCGTCAGGCGGCGGCGGGGGACGCGGCGGCGCCAGCGACCTGGACGACGAAATTCCGTTCTGATCACGGCCTGTTGTCCGGAAAGTCCCGGTCAACCGTTGCGGTAGCGGTAAACCGCAATAGGTTTAGTCCATTGCACAGGCGATGGACGGGAGAACATTCATGCGCTCGAAGGTTTTGACGGCGGCCCTGCTGGTATCGGCCGCCTGCGTCGGTGCCGCGTGGGCGGAGGACGCCAGCGTCACCCTGCAGGAGAGGAAGGCGCTCAGCCTCACCGTCTACAACGGCGGCACCGGCTTGGTGCGCGACACCCGCACCGTCAACGTGCCCGCCGGGCGCAGCGTGCTGGCCTTTGTAGACGTCGCCGCCCAGATCCAGGCCGAGACGGCGCTGCTGAAAGGCGCGCCATTCGATGTGCTCGAACAGAATTTCGACTTCGACCTGCTCAGCCCGGAAAAGCTGCTGGAGAAGTCGGTCGGCCGGACCGTCAGGCTGGTCCGCACCAATCCCGGCACCGGCGAGGAGACGACCGAGACCGCGACCGTGCTGGGCGCGACCGGCGGCGTGGTGCTGCGTATCGCCGATCGGGTCGAGACCATGCCCGGCGCCAACAGCCAGAATACGCGGCTGCTGTTCGACAGCCTGCCCGCCAATCTCCGGTCGCGGCCGACGCTGTCCATGACCATCGACGCCGCCAGTGCGGTCACCCGCGACCTGATGCTGACCTACATGACAGGCGGCCTGGACTGGAAAGCGGACTACGTCGCCAACCTGTCGCCCGACGAGAAGTCGCTGTCGCTGCAGGGCTGGATCACCATCACCAACACCAGCGGCACGCCTTACGACAATGCCCGCGTGCAGGTGGTGGCCGGGCAGGTGAACCGGGTTTCGCAGAACTATTCCCGCGACATGGTGGCCATGGCCGCGCCTGCGCCGATGAGAGGCGCCAAGCAGGAAGCGGCGGAAGAATCGTTCTTCGAATATCACCTCTACACGCTGCCGGGCGCCGTCAGCCTGGCGGAGAATCAGACCAAGCAGGTCGCGATGCTGGAAGCGCCGCGAATCGCCGCGACGCGCCTGCTGGAAAGCCGCGGCGGCGGCTACTGGTATATGTCGCGCATCGGTCAGATGCCGTCCCAGCCGGCTTCCATCTCGCTGAAGTTCGACAACAAGGAGGCCGCCGGCCTCGGCAAGCCGCTGCCGGGCGGCGTGGTGCGCGTCTACAAGGACGATTCGAGCGGCCAGACCCAGTTCGTCGGCGAGGACAACATCCGCCACACGCCGCGCAACGAAGAGGTCGTGCTGAACCTTGGGCAGGCGTTCGATGTCACCGTCAAACGCAGGCAGACCGATTACAGGCAGGTCAACACGCCCGAAGGCCAGCTTTCCGAAGCGACATCCTCCTGGGAAGTGACCGTCAAGAACGGCAAAAAGGAGCCGGTCGAC
>JBKJNE010000226.1:0-3828 GCA_046596015.1 Alphaproteobacteria bacterium | reverse complement strand
GTGCACCGCCAGGTCGATCTCGCGCGACCGGGCGGGCGTCGCCTCGCGCTTCAGCACCTGGGCGCGCACGAAGATGCCCAGCGCCTCGAGAAACAGGGATTGCGGCGCGGGGCCATGAACCACGGCGCCGGCATCGCGCGCCTCCTCGGCGAGGGCGGCGAAATCCACATGGGCGGTCAGGTCGGCCTCGCCGGGCGCCGCGAGCGGGTCCTGGTACTGGTGGCCGCGCACCGCCTGCAGGCTGTCGCCGGCGCGGCTGGTGGTGGTGCCGTAGTCGACGAACAGGGCCGCGCCGCCATCGCGGACCAGCCGTGCCGCGACGGTACGCACCAGCGCCATGGCCGCCGGGCTGGTCTCGGCGGTGCTGCCGTCCCCGGCGGCGTCCAGCGCGCCGGGAAGGCCTGCGTGCTGCCGCGACAGCGTGCCGCCCAAGGTCCATTCCAGCCCTGTGCCATCGGCCGTGGCGGTGACCAGCCGCTCGCGCCAGCCGTCGCCGTCGTGGCGGAACTGGCGGACCGGCAGGGCGTCGAGGAATTCGTTGGCGATCAGCACCATAGGGCCGGGCGGCACGTCGTCCAGGCTCTCGGCCCAGCGTCCGTCGACCCGCTTCCGCTGCGCCTCGCGCAGCACCGGGCTGGTCTCGATCAGCCAGGGCTCGGGCAGCATGGCGGGCGCGACCTTCAGGGTGCGCAGCACGTCGGCCATCAGGGTGCCGCGGCCCGGGCCCAGCTCGACGATCTTCAGCCGGCGCGGGCGGCCCATGGCGTCCCAGCAATCGGCGATCCACAGGCCGATCAGCTCGCCGAAGATCTGGCTGATCTCGGGCGCGGTGATGAAGTCGCCGGCGGCGCCCAGAGGATCGCGGGTGGTGTAATAGCCGTGGAGCGGATCGCCGAGGGCGGCCTGCATGTAGTCGGCGACGGTCAGCGGGCCGGTCTGGCGGATCCGCTCGATCAGCACGGCGCTAAGCGGGTTGGGCATGATGGGTCACGGCCGGCCGCTTCATCGCCCGCGCGACCAGCCAGATGCCGAACAGCACCATGGGGATCGACAGGAGCTGGCCCATGGAGGCGCCCATCCACAGGAAGCCCAGATGCTTGTCCGGTTCGCGGAAGAACTCGACGGTGATGCGCGACAGGCCGTAGCCGATCCAGAAGCAGCCGCACAGGGCGCCCGGCCGGAACCGCAGGCCGGTGCGGGTGAACAGCAGCCGCAGCACGACGAACAGCACCAGCCCTTCCAGCACCGCCTCGTAGAGCTGGCTGGGATGGCGCGGCAGGCCGTCGGAGCCGGGGAAGATCATGCCCCAGCCCGAATCCGTCGCGCGGCCATACAGCTCGGCGTTGACGAAGTTGGCGATGCGGCCCAGCCCCAGGCCGATGGGCACGGCGCAGCCGATCAGGTCGCCGATGCTGAACATCGAGCGCTTCGTGCGAAGGGCATAGATGATGATCACCGCGGTGACGCCCAGCAGCCCGCCATGGAACGACATGCCGCCCTCCCATACCTTCAGGATCTGCAGCGGATGCGCGATATAGTCGGCGAATTTGTAGAACAGCACATATCCCAGCCGGCCGCCCAGCACCACGCCCAGCATGCTGTAGAACACCAGGTCCTCGGCCTGCTTCCGGCTCAGCGGCGGGCCGTTCGGCCACCACTTGTCGGCGATCAACCGGCCGATATACCACCAGCCCAGCAGCAGACCGGTGATATAGGCGAGGGCGTACCACCGGATCTGGAAGAACCCGAGGTCGAGCGCGACCGCGTCGAAGGCGGGGAAGCTGATGGCGGCTTGCATCATGGCCTCAGGAAGCCTTGGCGGGGTGGAATCTGTCAAGCGTCTTTGGGAGTGGAATGGTGGCCGTGCGCGCTCGCGACCCATGGCGGACCCTCGGCGTAAGCCGGTTAGGCCAAAAAAGGGGCCACCAGCGATGACTAGTGGCCCAAGTTTAGGGAGTCATCAGGCCGGTAAGGGAGGGAAAAACCAGCCTGATGCGCATGGTATATACGCCTGTACCTGAACGGGACGTTAACGCGCCGCAACGATGAGACGGCGCTTCCGGGCAACTCCCGGCCCTGGAAGACCTGATAACGGCGTCTTGGAAATCGCGTCGGGCATCGCCATATTGCCCGTGCAGCAAGCAGGAGACCGCCATGCAGACCGAAAACCGGTTCCTCAACGACCTGGGCAAGCTCGCTACCGGCGCGGCCGGGGTTTTCCAGTCGCTCCGCGACGAGGTCGAGACCATGGTGCGCCAACGCCTGGAGCGCGCCATCGCCGACCTCGACGTGGTCACCCGCGACGAATTCGAGGCGGTCAAGGAGATGGCCGCCAAAGCGCGCCAGGAGAACGAGGCGCTCGCCGCCGAGAACGCCCGGCTGGCCGAACGCCTCGCCGCCCTGGAGTCCGGCCGGGGATAGAGCCACCCGCCAGTCCGACGGGCAAGTTTACGTCAGACATGTTTCCACAACATCTAGGCACTTGAACCCGCCGGATAACAATGGCAGGCTAGATTTAGTGCTGCATCGCAATGCCGCACCATATTGGAGGATCCGAGCTATGACGTCATTGAGCTCCGACCACGAAGTCCTCTCCGGCGACCCCCTCGACTTGATCGAACAGATCGTCTCCGCGAACGAATGGCCGTATGACCGCCAGAACGAGCAGGAGCTGACTGTCTTCGTGGCCGGCAACTGGGCTGAGTACAACCTGCACTTCGCGTGGAACGGGCCGCACTCCGCCAGCGACTTCGGCGGCCTGCAGGTGGTCTGCGCGTTCGAGGGCCGGGTGCCGAAAGGCAGTAAGGCTCCCCTCCATGAGTTGCTGGCGAAGATCAACGCCCAGATGTGGCTGGGCCATTTCGACCTGGTCGAGGACGAAGGCCTGCTGATGTACCGGCACGGTGTGCTGATGTGCGAAGGCCAGACCGCGACCGCGCTGGAATGCGAAAATCTCATCGAGATCGCCATCACCGAGTGCGAACGCTTTTTCCCGGCTTTCCAGTTCGTGCTCTGGGGTGGTAAGACACCCGCCGAGGCCATGGAAGCCGCGTTGTTCGAGACGGTCGGCACGGCCTGACTAGGAGTGTCGTGACGGATTTCGGCGCAATTGGCGCCAGCCGGCCGCTGGTGCTGGTTGGCGGTGGGCGGATGGGCTCGGCGCTGCTCGCCGGATGGCTCGGCCGGGGACTGCACGGCACCGCCGTCATCGTCGTCGAACCGGACGCCGATGCCGCCAGGCGGCTGAAGGCCGGGAACGCCGACGTCACCGTGGTTCCCTCGATGAAGAAGGTCGGCCGCGAGCCTGCCGTCATCGTGCTCGCGGTCAAGCCGCAGGCCATGGCCGCGGTGCTGGCCGACGCGGCGGCCTATCCCAAAGCACTGCTTGTCTCCATCGCCGCCGGCAAGACCCTCGATTACTTCGCCCAGGCGTTCGGCGCCGACGCGGCCATCGTCCGCGCCATGCCCAACACGCCAGCCGCCATCGGCAAGGGCGTCAGCGTCTGCGTCGCCAGCACCAACGTCAGCGAGGCGCAGCGCGCGCTGTGCACGACGCTGCTGAATGCGGTTGGCGCGGTCGCCTGGATCGACAACGAGAAGCTGATGGACGCTGTCACCGCCCTGTCCGGCAGCGGGCCGGCCTACGTCTTCTACCTGATCGAATGCATGGCGGCGGCGGGCCAGGCCGTGGGCCTTCCGCCGGAACTGGCCGACATGCTGGCGCGTCGGACGGTGGCCGGCGCCGGCGCGCTGGTCGAGGCCTCCGAGGACGAATCTACGGCCACGCTCCGCCGCAACGTCACCAGCCCCAACGGCACCACCGAAGCC
>JBKJNE010000547.1:0-3432 GCA_046596015.1 Alphaproteobacteria bacterium | reverse complement strand
GCAGGCGTTGCGCCGGGCCGAGGCCATGTTCCGGCTGGGCGACCTCAGCGGCGACGTCGGCATGATCAGGCGCGGCGCCGACGCGGCCGGCGCCGTGCTGTCGTCGCTGGAAACCGGCGGGCGCGGCGCGCTGTGGGTAACCGCCAACAAGGACGTGGGCACGGCGCTGGTGATGCTGGCGCGGCGCACCAACGACCGCGGGCGGTTGGACGAGGCCATCGCCGCGTTCGAATCGGCGGCCTTGTTCGCCCGCGATTCGCAGCCGGACCAATGGCCCGGCCTGATGAACAGCCTGGCGATCGCCCAGTGGACCAAGGGCCGCATGGCCAAGGACGTCGCCGCCATCAAGGTCGCCAACCAGACGTTCCGGTCGGCGCTGGCCGATCCGTCGATCAAGCCCGGCGACCGCGAGCGGGTGCGTATCCAGGTGAACATGGCGAGCGCGCTGGTCGAGTTGGCCATGATGAGCAACGACGTCGCGCCGGCCGACGAGGCGGTGACCCAGCTGCGCGCCGCGCTCGCCATGGTCGAGCCGCTCGACCTGCCGGGGCAGAAGGCGATCATCCAGGGCAATCTGGCCCAGGCGCTCACGGTGCGCGGCGCGCACAACAAGGTCGCCGCCGACGTCGAAGAGGCGGTGCAGCTGGGCAAGGCGGCGGTCGGCTATTGGGACTCCATAGGCGCCACCGACGCGCGCAACGACACGGAACTCAATCTGCAGCAATCCTATGGGGTCCTGACGGAGCTCTATAGCATACGCTAGATCATCCCGTTTTTTGGTGGACTGGCCAAAAAGCGACAAGAATGATCGTTTCTAAAGTGCCAACGCAGCCATCGGCTGCGTTGGATCACAACCGAAGCGGGGAGACGCGACATGGTTGCCTTGGACGATTACCGCACACTGGGCCGCAGCGGCCTGAGGGTTTCACCGCTCTGCCTGGGGGCGATGACCTTCGGCGAGGACTGGGGCTGGGGCGCCAACGCCCAGGACAGCCGCCGCATGTTCGACATGTATGCCGACCGGGGTGGCAACTTCGTCGACACCGCCGACGGCTACACCCAGGGCACCAGCGAGACCCTGCTGGGCGAATTCATGAAGGGCCAGCGCGAGCGCTGGGTGATCGGCACCAAGTTCACCATGAACACCTCGCCCGGCGATCCCAACGCCGGCGGCAACGCGCGCAAGAACATCATGCAGTCGCTGGAGGCCTCGCTGAAGCGGCTGGGCACCGACTACATCGACATGTACTGGCTGCATGTGTGGGAGTTCCGCACGCCGGTGCACGAGATCATGCGCGCGCTCGACGACGCCGTGCGCCAGGGCAAGCTGCTCTATGTGGGCGTGTCGAACGCGCCGGCCTGGAAGATCGCGCAAGCCAACACGCTTGCCGACCTGAAGGGCTGGAGCCCGTTCGTCGCGCTCCAGCTCGAATACAATTTGCTGCAGCGGACGCCCGAGCGCGACCTGCTGCCCATGGCCCGCGAGTTCGGCCTCGGCATCACGCCGTGGTCGCCGCTGGCCGCCGGGCTGCTCACCGGCAAGTACGGCCGCAAACACATCGCCCAGCCGGGCAGCGGCGACAACCGCGTGCTCGGCGGCGGCAACGGCACCCGCGAGGGCATGGTGGCCGCGTCGGGCCGGGTGACCGAGAAGGCGCTCGAGGTGAACGACGCGCTGATCGAGATCGGCAAGCAGATCGGCGCCACGCCGGCGCAGGTGGCGCTGGCCTGGGTGATCTCCCACCAGGGCGTCTCCAGCACCATCCTGGGCGCGCGCACGCCGGCCCAGCTCGAGGACAATCTGGGCGCCATGGAAGTGACGCTGTCGCTGGAGCACAAGGCCTGGCTGGACGAGCTGACCGAGATCGAACTCGGCTATCCCCACGACCTGATCCAGAGCAAGTTCATCCAGGACGTGGCCGACGGCGGCGCCAGGATCGACAAGCCGTTCGGCCGGCCGGCTTAGGCCGCTATGCTTCTCAGAACCGTCCGCGCAGGTACTCGCCGACGCGGTTGATGCCTTGGGACGCTTCCGGCACGCCGTGGCCGAGCGCGTGCCAGACGTGGATCACGTCGGGCCAGCTTTCCAGGGTAACGTCGACGCCGGCTTGCTTCGCACGGTCGGCGGCGCGCAGGGAATCGTCCAGCAGGGTCTCGTTCTCGCCGACCTGGATCAGCATGGGCGGCAGGCCCTTATAGTCGCCGAACAGCGGCGACACGCGCGGGTCCGCCGGGTTGCCGTCGCCCACCACCATGCCCGCCATCCACGAGATCAGGCCGTAGCCGACCATGGGGTCGTTTTCCGCATTGGACCGCAGCGTGCCGCCCGAGCAAGTCATGTCGGTCCAGGGCGAGATCAGCACCGCCGCGTCGGGCGCGCGCACGCCAGCGTCGCGGATCCCCTGCAGCACGGCGAGCCCCAGGCCGCCGCCCGCCGAATCGCCGGCGACGAAGGCATGGCTCGCCTCGTCCTCGCCCAGCGGGCCGTTGTCCAGCATCCAGCGATAGGCCAGCAGGGCGTCCTCAAACTGGGCCGGCGCGGGATATTCGGGCGCCAGCCGATAATCGACGTTGAGCACCGAGGCGCCAGAGGCGACCGAGATGTCGCCGCACAGGGCGCGGTGGGTGTCGAGGCTCCCGGCCGCGTAGCCGCCGCCGTGCAGATACAGGATGCGCTTGTTCGGGTCGGCGCCCGGCGCGCAGACCCATTCGCACGGCACCGCCACGGCGCGCGCCCTGGTCGTGCGGATGCCGGCGGGTGCCGGGGCGGTGAAGACGGCGCTGGCCATCATCTCGCGGACGCCCTGGACGGTAGGCGCGACCCCGGCCTGGGCGGCGGCCTCGTTGCCCGCGCGCAGCTTGTTGATGGCGTCCTGCAGCTCCGGCGATGCACCCATGAAATCCTCCCGTTTTGCTCAGGCGGCTATTCTTAAGGGAAAAATCGGTAGAGTCGACCTCAGGGTCGACCTCAGGCCGACAGCGCCGCCACCAGCTTCTCGACGAACTCGGTGCCCGCGTCGATCTGGGAGAGCTCGATGAACTCGTCGGGCCGGTGGGCCTGGTCGATGGAGCCGGGGCCGCACACCACGGTCGGAATGTCGGCCTGCTGGAACAGGCCGGCCTCGGTGACATAGGCCGCGGTCAGCGTGTCGTTCTGGCCAGTCAGCGCCCGCACCAGTTCCTCGGCGGGCGAATTCTCCCGCCGCAGCAGGGCGGGCGCGCGCGAGATCTGGGTGGTGACGATGGAGGCGCCGTCGAACCGGGCGCGCATCTCGGCCTCGATCTCGCCGGAGTACGCCTCGAACCGGGTGATGATCTCGTCCTCGTCGGCCTGCGGCAACGGCCGGTACTCCCACACCATCCGGCAATGGTTGGGGATGATGTTGACGGCGGTGCCACCGTCGATCATGCCGACGTTGAGCGAGGTGTAGG
>JBKJNE010000513.1:0-8287 GCA_046596015.1 Alphaproteobacteria bacterium | reverse complement strand
CGCCTGAAGTCGCTGATGACCGAGGTGGCGCTGGCGCGCGCCAACTACGAACGCGACACCAAGCTGATCAACCAGGGCCATGTGTCGCAGGCCCGGCTCGACGCCACCAAGAGCAGCCTCGACAGCCTGCTCGCCCAGGCCGACGAGCAGAAGGCGCTGATCGCCAAGAAGGTGATCGCGGCGCCGTTCCCCGGCCGGCTGGGCATTCGCAAGGTCAATCTGGGCCAGTACGTCCAGGCCGGCACGCCCATGGTCGACCTGCAGCAGCTCGATCCCATCTACGCTGACTTCACCCTGCCCGAGCGGTATCTGGAGGCTCTCGGCCCCGGCCAGACCGTCAGCTTCGCGGTGGCCGCGTTCCCCGGCCGGTCGTTCACCGGCAAGGTGACCGCGGTGAGCCCGCATGTCGACAGCGCCACCCGCTCCATCGCGCTGCAGGCGACCATCGACAATGGCGAGCGGACGCTGCGTCCCGGCATGTTCGCGCAGGTGACCGTGGGCCTGCCGACCGAACGCCGCGTGCTGACCCTGCCGCTGTCGGCGGTCACCTACAATCCCTACGGCAACTCGGTGTTCCTGGTCGTCAGCAAGAACGGCGAGCGCACCGCCCAGGCCACACCGGTGCAGACGGGCGAGACCCGCGCCGGTATGATCGAGATCACGGGCGGGCTCAAACAGGGCGACGAAGTCGTGTCTGTCGGACAGAACAAGCTGCGCAGCGGCCAGACGGTGGCCATCGACAACCGGGTGGCGCCGCCTCAGGCGGTGGATCTCCCGTGAGTACGGTAGCGTGAGATTCACCGACATATTCGTTCGCCGGCCGGTGCTGGCGAGCGTGATCAGCCTGCTGATCCTGCTGATCGGCCTGCGGTCCATCTTCATGATGGACCTTCGCGAGTATCCCGAGACCAAGTCGACCGTCGTCACCGTGCGCACCGCCTATCCGGGCGCCAGCGCCGAATCCATCCAGGGCTACATCACAATCCCGCTGCAGGCGGCGGTCGCCGAGGCCGAGGGCATCGACTACATCTCGTCAACCAGCACCCAGGGCACGTCGGTCATCGAAGCCCATATGCGGCTGAACTACGACCCCAACGCCGCCGTGGCCGAGATCCAGGCCAAGGTGGCCAGCCAACGGAACATTCTGCCGCCAGACGCCCAGGATCCGGTGATCAGCATGACCACCGGCGAGAACATGGCGCTGATCTATGTGGCGTTCTTCAGCGACGTCATGTCGCCGTCGCAGATCAACGACTATCTGATGCGCACGGTCCAGCCGCGCATCCAGGCCATTCCCGGGGTCGCCAAAGCGTTCCTGATGGGCGACAAGACCTTCGCGCTCCGGGTGTGGCTCGATCCCAAGCGCCTCGCCGCCCAGGGCATGACCGCCGACGACGTGGCGTCGGCGCTCAGGGCCAACAACTACCTCGCCGCCGTGGGGCAGACCAAGGGCGCGTCGGTGGCCATCGACATGAGCGCCGAGACCGACATCCAGGATCCGGAAGCGTTCCGCAACATGGTGATCCGCCGCGACGCCGACACGCTGGTGCGGCTGCGCGACGTGGCCGACGTGGAAATGGGCGCGCGCAACTACGAGATGACGACCTGGTACAACGGCAAGACCACCATGTTCCTCGCCGTCGAGCAGACGCCGGGCGCCAACCCGCTGACCGTGTCCAAGCAGGTGCTGGCGCTGCTGCCCGACATCAAGACCCAGCTGCCGACCGGCCTCAGGATGGACCTGGCCGTCGATTTCAGCGAGTACATCAGCGAGTCCATCGACGAGGTGTTCTGGACCCTGGGCGAGACCGTGGTGATCGTCCTGCTGGTGGTGCTGATCTCGCTGGGCTCGCTGCGCGCCGCGGTGATCCCCAGCGTGGTCGTGCCGCTGGCGCTGGTCGGCTGCTGCTTCATGATGCTGGTGATGGGATTCTCCATCAACCTGCTGACGCTGCTGGCCATGCTGCTGGCGATCGGCCTGGTGGTCGACGACGCCATCGTCGTGGTCGAGAACGTGGACCGGCACATCGTCGAGGGGCAGACGCCGTTCCAGGCGGCGATCAACAGCGGCCGCGAACTGGTGGTGCCGATCATTTCCATGACCACGACGCTGATCGCGGTCTATGTGCCGATCGGTTTCATGGGCGGCCTCGTCGGCAATCTGTTCATCGAGTTCGCGTTCGCGCTGGCCGGCTCTGTGCTGATCTCGGGCATTATCGCGCTGACCCTGTCGCCGATGCTGTCGTCGCGCATCCTGAAGCCGGCGAGCGAACATGGCCGGTTCGAGGAAACCGTCCAACACTTCTTCCAGAAACTGGCCAACCGCTACCAGGCCGCGCTGTCGAAGGTGCTCGATCACGTGCCGGTCGCCCTGACCTTCGCCGCCATCGTGCTGGCCAGCATCTATTTCATGTTCGTCACCACCAAGACCGAGCTGGCGCCGACCGAGGACCAGGGCATCCTGTTCGTGCAGATATCTGCGCCGCAGACCGCCACCATCGACTATGTCCAGACCTACGCCAGGGAGATGGTCAAGCAGTTCGAGACCATTCCCGAATACCGCCACAGCTTCCTGATGCTGGGCGGCAGCGGCAGCCCGGCGCTCAGCTTCGGCGGCTTCAAGATGGTGGCGTCGGACCAGCGCGAGCGCTCGGTGTTCGACGTCTATCCGGAAATCCAGGGCAAGGTGTCGAAGATCCCAGGCGTGCAGATCAACATGGCGCCACGCCCAAGCCTGCCGGGCAGCGGCGGCGGCTTCCCGGTGCAGTTCGTGCTCACGTCCCCTCACGACTTCACCGAGATGGACCGCATGGCCGGCCAGGTGCTGGACGACGCCATGGCCAGCGGCAGGTTCATGTTCCTGCGCAAGTCCACCGAATTCAGCCGGCCGCGCACGACCATGGTGATCGACCGCGACCGCGCGGCGCAGCTCGGCATCGACATGAAGGAAGTCGGCGCCAACCTGTCGGCCATGCTGGGCGGCGGCTACGTCAACAGGTTCAGCCTCGAGGGCCGTTCCTACGAGGTGATCCCGCAGGTGGCGCGCGATTTCCGCGCCAACCACGAACTGCTCGACGCCTATCACATTCGCGCCGGCAGCGGCCAGCTCGTGCCGCTGTCGTCCATCGTCCGGTTCAAGGAATCGGTCGAGCCCAGCAAACGCACCCAGTTCCAGCAGCTCAACGCCGTGACCCTCGAGGGCGTTCCGGCCATCGGCACCACCCTTGGCGATGCGCTGGATACGCTGCGCGGCATCGCCGACGCGCGCTTCACCGAGGGCTACGCCTACGACTACACCGGCCAGTCCCGGCAATACGCCCAGGAAGGCAACGCGCTGATCGCCACCTTCTTCCTGTCGATCCTGGTGATCTATCTGGTGCTGGCGGCGCAGTTCGAGAGCTGGCGCGACCCGATCATCATCCTGGTTTCGGTGCCGATGTCCATCGCCGGCGCGCTGGTCTTCCTGACATTGGGCGCGGCCAGCATCAACATCTACACCCAGGTGGGCCTGATCACGCTGATCGGCCTGATCGCCAAGAACGGCATCCTGATCGTCGACTTCGCCAACCGGCTGCAGATCAAGGAGGGCCTCGACAGGCGCGCCGCCGTGATCAGGGCGGCCGCCGTGCGCCTGCGGCCGATCCTGATGACCACGGTCGCCATGATCGTCGCGATGGTTCCGCTGCTGCTGGCCGACGGTCCGGGCGCCGAGAGCCGCTTCGATATCGGCCTGGTCATCAGCACCGGCCTGGGCATCGGCACCTTCTTCACCCTGTTCGTGGTGCCCGCCGTTTACGTCGTCATGGCCCGCGACCAGCGCGACCGCGCCCGCGCCGTCCAGCCGCATCCGGCCACGCCCTGATCCCTGTTCGCGGGAACCTGCCGGTCCCGGGCGGCGTTGCCGCTAAAGTCCTTACCGGCGCCGCCGCGGCGTTGATAAGCTATGGCCAGGCCATCGGGATCTGTCCCGTGGTAACGGAGTGACGCCCGGCGTGGATGCAAACAACCCCGAGACAGCGGAATCCGGCGGCCCGTCATGGGCGCGGCGCCGCGCGTCGTCGGCAAAGCGCCACTGGCTGACGCTGACCGGGCCGGCGCCGCTGCGCTGGCTGCCGGAAGGCGTCCGCCGGCAGGCGCTGGTGCTGCGGGTGCTGCGCGCCGGCTGGCGCGACCTGATCCACGGCTATCTCAGCCTGCAGGCCATGAGCCTGGTCTACACCACCCTGCTGTCGCTGGTGCCGCTGCTGGCGGTGAGCTTCTCGGTGCTGAAGGGTTTCGGCGTCCACAACCAGCTGCAGCCGCTGCTCTACAACGTGCTGCGGCCGCTGGGCTGGCAGAAGGCCCACGAGCTGGCCGACCAGATCATCGGCTTCGTCGACAACGTCAAGGTGGGGCTGCTGGGCGGCGTCGGCCTGCTGATGCTGATCTACACGGTCCTGCTGCTGGTGCAGAAGATCGAGGACGCGCTTAACTACACCTGGCACATCAAGCGCGGCCGGAGTCTTGGCCAGACCTTCGCCATCTATATGAGCGTGCTGCTGGTGGGTCCGCTGCTGGTGTTCGGCGCGATCAGCCTGATCTCGGCGCTCGCCACCGACAGCTTCGTCGACTGGCTGACCCACCGGCAAGGCATGGAAACCGCCATCGCCTGGGGCGGGCAACTGGTGCCTTATCTGATCCTCGTGGTCGCGTTCACCTTCATTTACATGATGGTTCCGAACACGTCGGTGCGGTTCAAGCCGGCGCTGATCGGCGCGTCGATCTCGGCGGCGCTGTGGGAGCTGTGGGGCTGGATGTTCGCGGCGTTCCTCGCCAACTCGGCGGGCTACGCCATCTATGCCGCGTTCGCCACCCTGTTCATCTTCATGTTCTGGCTGTACGGGAGCTGGCTGATCCTGCTCGTGGGCTCGTCCATCGCCTGCTACATCCAGCATCCGCAATACGCCACCGTCGAACCCGACGCGCTCAAGCTGAGCGCCCGCGCCCGCGAGATCATCGCCATCGCCGTGATGCGCGAGATCGCCAGCCGGTTCCAGTCGGGCGCGCCGGCCTGGACCGTGGCGGAGCTGGCGAGCTACATCGACGCGCCCGACCCCGCCGTGGAATGGACCGTCTGCGCGCTGCTCGCCGGCGGCCTGCTGTGCGAGAGCGGCGAGAAGCCGATGCGGCTGATGCTGGCCAAGGACCCGTCCGCCATCACCCTGGCGGACATGGTCACCGTGCTGCGCGAGGCGGATTCGACCGGCACGCCGTCCAAACTCAAACCGCCTGAGGATCTCCAGGCCACGCGGCTGATCGAGGAATCCGAGCGAGCGCGCGATGCGGTGCTGCGCGGCCAGACCATCCGGTCGCTGATCGACGCGGCCGATGCGCCTGTGCCCAGCGTCCCGCCGCTGCCGCCCGCCGGTTGACAAGGCCGGTACGCCGCCGCCTAATGCCCGCGAATTCCAGCCTTCGGGGAGCACCATCATGAAGAGCCAGGCGATCACCGCGTTCGGCCAGCCGCTCGAGCAAGTCACCAGCGATACGCCGGCGCCGCAGGGCGCCGAGGTGCTGCTCAGGGTCACCCATTGCGGCGTCTGCCATTCGGACGTGCACATCCACGACGGCCATTTCGACATGGGCGGCGGCAACAAGCTGGATATGACCCGCGGCATCAAGCTGCCCTTCACCCTGGGCCACGAGATCGAGGGCGAGGTGGTGGCCGTCGGCCCCGACGCGAAGACGGCGAAGGCAGGCGACCGACGCGTGGCGTTCCCGTGGATCGGCTGCGGCAACTGCCCGGTCTGCGCCCGCGGCGACGAGCATCTGTGCAACGCGCCGCGCCAGCTCGGCGTCAACATCGCCGGCGGCTATGCCGACCACGTGCTGGTGCCGCACGAGAAGTATCTGCTGGACTATGCCGGCATCCCGGAAGGCCTGGCCGCCACCTATATGTGCTCGGGCCTGACCGCGTTCAGCGCGCTGAAGAAAATCGACCGGCCCGGCCCCGACGACGCCATCCTGATCGTCGGCGTCGGCGGCGTCGGCATGATGGGCGTGCAGTTCGCCAGGGCCCTGTTCGGCAAGGCGCCGCTGGTCGCCGACATCAGCGCCGACCGCATGGAAGCCGCCCGGAAGGCGGGCGCCGGCGCGGCCTATGACGCGTCCGACGCCAGGATCGTCAAGCAGATCAAGGCCGACACCGGCGGCGGTGTGTTCGCGGCCATCGACTTCGTCGGATCGGAAAGCTCGTTCGCGCTGGCCCGCAACAGCCTGCGCAAGGGCGGCACCGCCGTGGTCGTCGGCCTGTTCGGCGGCGCGTTCGCTATGCCGATCCCCATGTTCCCCTTCACCTCGATGCAGTTGAAGGGCTCGTTCGTCGGCTCGCTGGCCGAGACCAGGGAAATGCTGGAGATGGTCAAGCGCGGCGCGGTCGATCCCATTCCGGTCGCCGAGCGCCCGCTGGGCCAGGCCAGCGCGACGCTCGACGATCTGCGCAACGGCAAGATCACCGGGCGGGTCGTCCTGCGGCCATAAAGCCACGCGTCGCTACCGCTTGGGCGCGACCAGAGCGAAGTGGGCGCCCTGCGGATCGATAGCGTTGACGATCCAGTTGCCGCCAGGCACCTCATGCGGCCCCATCAGGATCTTGCCGCCGCCTCGATTGACTTTCTCGACCGCCGCGTCGAGGGACGGCACGTTGAAATAGAACGCCCAGTGCGGCACCGGCACCGGCTCGGGCTTGTCCATCATCGCGCCGATGGCGAGGCCGGTGTCGTCCATGGCACACAGCCGGTACTGGCCCATCGGCCCCATGTCCATGGAATCCACCTGCTTCCAGCCGAACTGCTTGCCGTAGAAATCGACCGCCTTCTCGCCGTCCGCCGCATAGAGTTCGCGCCAGCCCACATTGCCCGCGGCGTCGTTGCCCAGCGGCGGCATCTGCTCGTCGCTTGACGGCTGCATCATCATGAACATGGCCCCGCCCGGATCGGCGAGCACGGCGAAGTGTCCCACCTGCGGAATTTCCTCCGGCGGCCGGTGGATCGAACCGCCGCCATCCTTCACCGCCTTCGCGTCGGCGTCGATGTCGTCCGAGTGGATGTAGCCGACCCAGCAGGGCGGCAGGTTCGTCGCATCGGCCGGGATAGCCATGATCCCGCCGACGCCGCGTTCGCCTACGTTGAGCAGGGTGTATCCGCCTCCTTCGCCGAACGGCTGCGGCTTCCAGCCGACCAGGTCGGCATAGAAGGCGGTAGCCGCCTCCGGATCGGAGGTCATCAGTTCGTACCAGAAGAAGGATTGGGTCACAGTCGTTCTCCTCTCAGTTGCCGGCAACGGCGTGTTCGATCTCGGCGATGTCGATCTTGATCTGTTTGAGCATGGCCTCGGTGGCGCGCCGCGCCCGGCCGGCATCCGGATCCGTTGTGAGTTCGGCGAGGCGGCGGGGCACGATCTGCCAGGAAAGGCCCCAGCGGTCGGTGAGCCAGCCGCATTGCACCGGCGCGCCGCCGCCCTCGATCAGGGCATCCCACAGCCGGTCGGTCTCGGTCTGGTCCTCGGTGAGGACCTGGATCGACGCGGCGGCCGTGTGCTTGAAAATGGGTCCGCCGTTCAGGGCCTGGTATTGCTGGCCGTCCAGGGTGAACTCGACCAGCATGGTCTCGCCTTCCTCGCCGCCGGGCGTATCGGCCTTGTAGGGCGTCACCTGATCGATCCGCGAGTTGGGGATCAGCGAGGTGTAGAGCCGCGCCGCCGCCTCGCCGTCCCTGTCAAACCACAGGCATGTAGCGACTTTCGACATCACTTGCCTCCCGCTTCGACGATGACCTCGAACCCGCCGAAGATCATCCGCTGGGGATTGAACGGCATGACGTCCGGCATCTTCATGCGCGGGTCGGCCATCACCTTCCTGTTGCCCTCGTCGCGCGCCTCTTTCGAGGGCCAGGTGATCCACGAGAACACGACGTTCTCACCCTTTTCGGTTTTCACGGCGCCGTAGAAGTCGGTGACCTTGCCTTCAGGCACGTCGTTGCCCCAGCACTCGACCACATGGGTCGCGCCAGCTTCGCGGAACAGCACGGCGGCTTCCTCCGCCATCTTGCGATAGGCGTCCTTCTGGCCTTCCGGCACGGGAATGACGAATCCATCGACATAGCTCATTGCTTCTCTCCTCGGGTTGGGCGGCGTTCACCGCAGTCCGTTGGCCTCGCGGGATATGGGGTGCCGGTTCGTTGGCCTCCCGGCGACTCGCTCCTCGGTTGTGACTTGACACCCTTAGCGCCATAAGTTATAAAAAACAACT
>JBKJNE010000341.1:0-4320 GCA_046596015.1 Alphaproteobacteria bacterium | reverse complement strand
GCGATCACCGGCACCAACGGCAAGTCCACGACCACGGCGCTGCTCACCCATCTGGTCAAGGCCTGCGGTGGCGCGTCGGTCGCCTGCGGCAACATCGGCACGCCGATCCTCGACCTGGAGCCGCTGCCGGCGGGCGGTGTCTACGTCATCGAGATGTCGTCCTACCAGATCGACCTCACCTTCAACCTGCGTCCGGAAGTGGCGATCCTGCTCAACATCACGCCCGACCATCTCGACCGTCACGGCACCATGGCGAACTACGCCGCCGTGAAGCGCCGCATCTTCGACTGGCAGGGTCCTGGCGGCGCCGCGATCATCGGGGTCGACGACGACTACGGCCGGGAAGCCGCCGACCGGCTGAAGGCCGCGGGCCGCAAGGTCACGCCAGTCACCGTCAGGGGCCGCGCGGTGGAAGGCGTCTCGGTGGATGACGCCGCGCTGTACGACGCGGAGATTTCC
Organism: Alphaproteobacteria bacterium; assembly: GCA_046596015.1. Lineage (GTDB taxonomy): Bacteria > Pseudomonadota > Alphaproteobacteria > SMXS01 > SMXS01 > RI-34. The sequence continues at coordinate 3,861 of JBKJNE010000341.1, read as the reverse complement.
GCCGAACCCGTGCTGTCGCTCGCCGGCATCGAAAGCCTGCGCGGCCGCCACAACTGGCAGAACGCCGCCGCAGCCTATGCCGCGGCCCGCGCGCTGGGCTTCGCGCCAGCCGCCATCGAGGCCGGGCTGCGCGGCTTCCCGGGCCTGGCGCATCGGCTGGAATATGTCGGCACGGCGGGCGGCGTCCGCTTCATCAACGATTCCAAGGCGACCAACGCCGACGCCACCCAGCACGCGCTGGCCGCTTTCCCGAAGGTCCACTGGATCGCCGGCGGCACGGCCAAGGAGGGCGGCATCGACAGCCTGGAGCCGCTGTTCGGCCGGATCGAGCCCGCCTACCTGATCGGCGAGGCCCAGGACGCGTTCGCCGAGACCCTCGACGAAGCCGGCGTCGATAACGAGCTCTGCGGCACCATGGAGCGTGCCGTCGCCAGCGCCGCGCGCCATGCGGGCGTGGGCGCGGTGGTGCTGCTGTCGCCGGCCTGCGCCTCGTTCGACCAGTATCCGAATTTCGAAGTACGCGGCGACCATTTCCGCGCGCTCGTCGCCAAACTCGCCCCGGAGGCTTCCGCATGATGACGTTCGGTCGCACCGACAACAGCACTCTCGGCCGCTGGTGGTGGACCGTCGACCGCTGGCTGCTGTCGGCGATCATCATGCTGATGGCGGCGGGCGTGCTGTTCGCCATGGCGGCCAGCCCGCCGAAGGCGCTGGGCCTCGGCCTGCCGGCGTTCCATTTCGTGCTGCGGCAGCTCTACTTCGTTCCGCTGGCGCTCGCCCTGCTGATCGGCTTCTCGCTGCTGACGCCGGTGACCACGCGGCGCTTCGCCATCGTGCTGTTCGGCGTGTTCTACCTGTGCACCCTGTCGACCCTGGTGCTGGCGCCCGAGATCAAGGGCTCGCAGCGCTGGCTGTTCGTCGGCGGCATGGGGGTCCAGCCGTCCGAATTCCTCAAGCCCATGTTCATCGTCACCAGCGCCTGGATGTTCGCCCAGACCAAGCGCAAGGAAGGCTTCCCCGGCACCGCCATCGCCATCCTGCTGTGCTGCATGGTCATGGGCACGCTGCTGCTGCAGCCCGACTTCGGCCAGGCGATCCTGATGTTCACCGTCTGGGGCGCGCAGTTCTTCCTCGCCGGGCTGCCGCTGTTCATGATCGGCGTGCTGGCGATCTGCGGCGTGGCCGCGGTGATCGGCGCCTATCTGCTGCTGCCGCATGTGGCCAGCCGCATCGACCGCTTCCTCGATCCGGCGTCGGGCGACACCTACCAGGTCAGCACCGCCATGGAAGCCTTCACCGCCGGAGGGTTCCTGGGGCGCGGCCCGGGTGAGGGCGTGGTCAAGCGCATTTTGCCCGATGCCCACACCGACTTCATCTTCGCGGTGATCGGCGAGGAGTTCGGGCTGATCGCCTGCCTGATCATCGTCATGGTGTTCGCCTTCGTGGTGATGCGCGGCTTCCTCAAGGTGATGCGCGAGGAGGATCCGTTCCTGTTCCTTGCCAGCGCCGGCCTGACGATCCTGTTCGGCATGCAGGCGATCATCAACATCTGCGTGAACATCCAGCTCATGCCCGCGAAAGGCATGACCCTGCCGTTCGTGTCCTATGGCGGCTCGTCGCTGCTCTCCATGGCCATGACCATGGGCATGCTGCTGTGCTTCACCCGCCGCAACCACTACGGCGCGGTGGGGAGGTCGGCGGCATGATCGCACGTCCCCCGCGCATCGTTCTTGCCGCCGGCGGAACCGGCGGCCACATGTTTCCGGCGCTGGCCGTCGCCGAGGTGCTGAGGCGCCGCGGCATCGAGCCGGTGCTGGTGACCGACGACCGCGGCGAGCGCTACGCGGCGCCGTTCGGCGACATCGAGAAGCACATCCTGCCGGCCGCCAACGTCACCCGCGGCAAGATCTCGGGCGCGGTCAACCTGCTGCGCGCCACGTTGGCCGCCCGCAACCTTTTCGTCCTTATGCGGCCGGCAGCGGTCATGGGCCTGGGCGGTTATGCTACGCTCCCGGCCCTGATCGCCGCCCGCATCCGCCGCATCCCGACCTGCATCCACGAGCAGAACGCCGTGCTGGGACGGGTCAACCGGCTGGCGTCCGGCTTCATCGACCGCATCGCCCTGTCATTCCCCGAGACCCAGCGCCTCGACGCCGAGCACCGCTCCAGGACGGTCGTCACCGGAAACCCGGTGCGCGCCGAAGTGGTCGCGCTCGCCGACGCGGCCTATCAGCCGATCCGGGCCGACGGCGAGATACGCCTGCTGGTGCTCGGCGGCAGCCAGGGTGCATCGGTCCTCAGCGAGGTGGTGCCGCCGGCGTTGGCTCGCCTGCCCGACGCGATCCGCGCGCGGCTGCGGGTGACCCAGCAGTGCCGTCCTGAGGACATCGAGGACGTGCGCCGCCTCTACGCCGAAAAATCCATCTCCAGCGAGCTGGCGCCGTTCTTCAGCGACGTGCCCGCGCGCTTGGTCGCTGCGCACCTGGTGATCGCCCGCGCCGGTGCCTCGACCATCAGCGAACTGGAGGTCACGGGCCGCCCGTCCATCCTGGTGCCCCTGCCGGGCGCCATGGACGATCATCAGACCGCCAACGCCGCGTCGCTGGCCGCGTCGGGCGGCGCCTGGGTGATCCCGCAGCCGAATTTCACCGCCGAGGAAGTGTCCGCGCGCGTCGCGGCGCTGGTCGGCGATGCTGGCGCGCTCGCTGCGGCGTCCGCCGCCGCGCGCGGCCGGGGCAGGCTCGACGCCGCCGAGCGGATCGCCGACCTGGTGCTCGAGCTGGCCAACCAGCGGCTCGACAGCCGCGCCGGGGAAGCCGCCGCCGATCCGGCCGACACCAACAACCTGTCGCGCGAATGGAGGACGGCATGAGGAAGCCGCTTCCGTTCGACATCGGCACCATCCATTTCGTCGGCATCGGCGGCATCGGCATGAGCGGCATCGCCGAGGTGATGCGCAACCTGGGCTACAGCGTGCGCGGCTCCGACCTGTCCGAGAACGCCAACGTCAAGCGGCTGCGCGGCCTGGGCATCGACATCGCTATCGGCCACGCCGCCGAGAACATCGCCGACGCCAGCGTGGTGGTGATCTCCAGCGCCGTGAAACGCGACAATCCGGAAGTTGTCGCCGCCCGCGAGAACCTGATCCCGGTGGTGCGCCGCGCCGAGATGCTGGCCGAGCTGATGCGCCTGAAATGGTGCATCTCCATTGCCGGCACCCATGGCAAGACCACGACCACGTCGATGATCGCCGCCGTGCTCGATGCCGCCGCGCTCGATCCGACGGTGATCAATGGCGGCATCATCAACGCCTACGGCACCAACGCGCGCCTCGGCGAGGGCGATTGGATGGTGGTCGAGGCAGACGAGTCCGACGGCACCTTCGTCAAGCTGCCGGCCATGCTCGCCGTCGTCACCAACATCGACCCCGAACACATGGAGCACTACGGCACGTTCGACGCGCTGCGCGACGCGTTCAAGCAGTTCGTCGAGCGCACGCCGTTCTACGGCAGCGCCATCCTGTGCATCGACCATCCCGAGGTGCAGACCCTGGTCAGCCGCATCTCCGACCGCCGCGTCGTGACCTATGGCATGAGCGCTCAGGCCGACGTGCGGGCGCGCAACGTGTCCTATTCGGAGGGCGTCGCGCAGTTCGACGTGGAGATCGCCGACCGCAAGAAAGGTGAGACGCGGCGCATCGACGGGCTCAGCCTGCCCATGCCGGGGCGGCACAACGTGGTCAACTCGCTGGCCGCGGTCTCGGCCGCCATGATCCTGGGCCTGCCCGACGACGCCGTGCGCACCGCGTTCTCCAATTTCGCCGGCGTCGGCCACCGCTTCACCAAGGTGGGCGAAGTGGGC
>JBKJNE010000285.1:0-4043 GCA_046596015.1 Alphaproteobacteria bacterium | reverse complement strand
TCTGGTGGAACCTGGTGTCGAGCCGGCCCGAGCGGATCGAGGAGGCGAAGGCCGACTGGAAGGAGCGTCGGTTCCCGACGGTGCCGGGCGAAACCGAATTCACGCCCCTTCCAGAGTAGCCTTGTGGCGCCTTACTGCGTCGGCTTGTCGACCTTGGTGACTTCCTCGAAATCGCCCAGCGGGCACGGGCCGTAGACGGCGCCGCCGGTCGATACCGGGGTGATCACGTCCACGTTGCACAGCTTGTTGAGGCCGCGCAGCGTGTAGCTGAACCCATCCTGTATCTTCAGGCCCGAACAGCGGTTCGGCAGGTGGTTCATGTAGTATTTGTTGCCGTTGGTGCGGAACAGGACGTTCTGGTTGTCGATCACGTCCGTTTCGCGGATCTGGTAGGTTTCGACACAGCTGATTTTCTTGCCGGTCGGCTGGTACCGGGCCAGCTTTTCTTCGGATGACGCCGCCAGCGACGCGCCGGCGAGGGCGAGTGACGCGACCGACGCAGCGGCCGCGGCCATGACGATTTGGTGGATTTTCATGTTGGTGTTCCCGTTCTTGGCCAATGCAGAAGATTTAGAAGCGTAACGAACTTTACCAAGCCCTTCCTAAACGGGGGCTGAACAAACCGCCCAACATTCGCCTTAACAAACACCTGGAATCTGCTACATTGCGGCCCAACTTACGAATGACTTGCAGTTGCATGGACATGCCATGAAGGTTTCGGCCAACACCCGCACCCTCGGATCGCTCCGGCCAGGCCAGACCTGCCGCGTGATCGGCCTTGCCGACCAGGCGGTGAGCCCCGAGCTGGAGGAACGCCTGCTGCGCATGGGCTTCGCCGAGGACGCCGCCATCGAGGTCCGCCACGAAGGCCTGTTCGGGCGCGATCCCATGGCGGTGAAGGTGGACGGCGTGATCCTGGCGCTGCGCCGCCGCGAGGCCGACACCATCCTGGTCGAGGTCGACGCGCCTAGATGACTCCCGGTTCCGCCTATCGCCTGGCGCTTGTCGGCAATCCCAATTGCGGCAAGTCGGCCCTGTTCAATGCCCTGACCGGCGGCCGTCAGAAAGTCGGCAACTACCCGGGCGTGACCGTCGAACGCCGTGTCGGCCGGCTGCAGACGCCGTCCGGCATCGCCATCGACGTCATCGACCTGCCCGGCAGCTACAGCCTGACCCCGCACAGCGCCGACGAAGCGGTGACCCACAAGGTCATTCTCGGCCAGCAGGAAGGCGAGCTGCCGCCCGACGCCATCCTGTGCGTGGTCGACGCCACCAGCCTGGCATTCCACCTGCCGCTGGTGCTGGAGCTGAAGCGGCTGGGCAAGCCCATGCTGGTCACCCTCAACATGATGGACCTGGCCGAGCGCGACGGCATCCGCATCGACACGGCGGCGCTGGCGCGGGAGCTGGGCCTACCGGTGGTCGGTTCGGTCGCCGTGCGCAAGGCCGGAACCCGCGAACTGGTCGAGACCCTGTCGTCGACCCTGGAGACGCTGAAGACCCAGCCGCCGGCCGATACCGCCTCGATTCCCACCGACGTGCGCGGCCTGCGCCGCGAGGCCCGGCGCATCGCCCAGGCGGCGACCCTGTCGGAAGGCAGGGAGCACAGGATCACCCGCGTGCTGGACCGGGTGCTCCTGCACCGCGTGGCTGGGCCGGCGATCCTGTTCGGCCTGCTGTTTCTGATGTTCCAGGCGGTGTTCTCGTGGGCCGAGACGCCGATGACCTGGATCGACCAGGGCGTCGTCGGCCTGCAGGCGCTGGCGTCGTCCGAGATCGCCAATCCGGCGCTGCGCAGCCTGTTGGTCGATGGCATCCTCGCCGGCGTCGGCAGCGTGGTGATCTTCCTGCCACAGATCCTGATCCTGTTCCTGTTCATCCTGGTGCTCGAGGCTTCGGGCTACATGGCACGCGCCGCGTTCCTGATGGACCGGCTGATGGCGGGCGTGGGCCTGAACGGTCGCGCCTTCATCCCTTTGCTTTCCAGCTTCGCCTGCGCCATTCCGGGCATCATGGCGGCGCGCACCATCGACAGCCAGCGCGACCGGCTGACCACCATCATGGTGGCGCCGCTGATGACCTGCTCGGCCCGCCTGCCGGTCTATGCCCTGATCATCGCCGCGTTCATTCCCGACCGGAAAGTCTGGGGCGCCGTCGGGCTCCAGGGACTGGTGATGTTCTCGCTCTACGTGTTCGGCATCGCCGCCGCGCTGGCGGTGGCCGCCGTGCTGAAGCGCACCATGCTGCGCGGCGCCGCCCAGCCGCTGCTGCTGGAGCTGCCCAAGTACCAGATGCCGAACTGGCGCGACGTGGGCATCGGCCTGTGGCAGCGCGCCAAAATCTTCATGCGCCGTGCCGGCGGCATCATCCTGATCTCGATGATCGTGCTGTGGGCGCTGTCATCGTTCCCGGCGCCGCCGCCCGGCGCCACCGAGCCGCCGATCTTCTACAGCGCCGCGGCCTGGGTCGGCAAAGGCCTGCAGACCATCTTCGCGCCGATCGGCTTCAACTGGGAAATCTCGGTGGCGCTGATCCCGGGCCTCGCCGCCCGCGAGGTCGCGGTCGCCGCCCTCGGCACCGTCTACGCGCTGAGCGGCAGTGAGGACGCGGTGGCGACCAGCCTGGTCGAGACTCTGCGCAACGCCTGGACGCTGCCGACCGCCCTGTCGTTCCTGGTGTGGTACGTGTTCGCGCCGCAGTGCCTGTCGACGCTCGCCGTCGCCAAGCGCGAGACGAACTCGTGGGGCTGGACCTTCTTCATGGCCGGCTACCTGTTTGCGCTGGCCTATGTCTTCGCCGGGGCGACCTACTGGATCACGAAAGCCATCGTGGGCTAACCTGGAAAGTGAACCGCCAGCCACACCGTCGGCTGTTGCGGATCGGATTCCTCGACCCGGTGGCGCGCGCCGGCGGGGATATGGCACCAGTCGCCCGGCCCCAGCACCAGCATCCGGTCGTTCTCGGCGAAATGCAGCGTGCCGCTACCCTGCAGCACCAGCACCCATTCGTCCTCGCCGGGATCCTGCCAGCCGGTGACGTGGCCGGTCGAGACGATGCGGGTGATGCGGATGCCGGGCGCGGCGACGAGGTCGAGGAACTGCTCCTCGGCAAGGCGCGCGGGAACATCGGCCAGGACGTTTCCCGAGCCGAACGGCCTGGAGCGGTTCATCGCTGAACCACTCTGGTGCTTTTCGCCGCGGCTTTCGGACGCCAGGGCGATTCCGCCCTGGCTGAAAGCGCTTTAGTCATCGTCGACGCTGACGGCGCCGGCCGGGCACATCATGACCCCGGTCTCGGCGGCGCGGTAGGTCTCGCCGTCGTCCTCGGAGAACTCGGGCACCTTCACCTCGCCCCTGCCCTTCTCGCCCGGCTCGAACACGTCGGGCGCGAACGAATAGCAGCGGCCGTGCGACTTGCATTTGGCATGGTCGATGCGAACCTTCACGGGCCTAGTCCTCGACGATGCTGAGCGCGCCGGTCGGGCAGGCGCTGACCGCCCAGGACACGTCGCTCTGCAGTTGCGGATCGTCGGGAATATCGGCCGTCAGCAGCACCGCGTGATTGCGCTTGTCCTTGCCGAACACTTCCGGGACGTTCTCCCAGCACCGCGCGCCGCCACGGCAGATCGCGGTATCGAGCTTGATCTTCATGATGGTTTCCCCTGACGCGCTCCCGTCGCCGACGATTGTAGGCGATCGGGCAGCGCGGGCCAACCCGAAGCTAGGCTTTCAGCAGGTCCTTGAACTTCTGGCGTGCCTTGACGACCTTGGGCGCCACCACCGCCATGCAGTAGGGCTGGCCGGGATTGCTGGCGAAATAGTCCTGGTGATAGGTCTCGGCCGGCCAGAACACCCTGGCCGGACGCAGTTGGGTGACGATGGGCTGGTCCCAGACCTCGGCGGCGCGGGCGATGGCCGCCTCGGCCGCCTGCTTCTGCGCCTCGGAATGATAGTAGACCGCCGACCGGTACTGGGTGCCGACGTCGCCGCCCTGGCGGTTGAGCTGGGTCGGATCGTGGGTGGCGAAGAAGATGTCGAGGATGG
>JBKJNE010000227.1:0-7531 GCA_046596015.1 Alphaproteobacteria bacterium | reverse complement strand
GCGTCGGGGCTGCCGAAGCGAAGCGCGATGAGGTTGGCGATGGGGCGCGCGCCCATGGTGAAGACATCGCGCAGGATGCCGCCCACGCCGGTGGCGGCGCCGTTGTAGGGTTCGATGAAGCTGGGGTGGTTGTGCGACTCCATCTTGAAGATGGCGGCCAGGCCATCGCCGATGGCGACGACGCCGGCGTTCTCGCCGGGGCCGCAGATCACCCACGGCGCCTCGGTCGGCAGCTTGCGCAGGTGGCGGCGCGACGACTTGTACGAGCAGTGCTCGGACCACATCACCGAGAAGATGCCCAGCTCGGTGATGTTGGGCTCGCGGTTCAGGGCGCGGACGATGCGCTCGTACTCGTCGGGCTTCAGGCCGTGCTCGGCCACGATTTCGGGCGTGATCGCGCTCATAGGGACGCCACCAGGCTTTCGAACATCCGTGCGCCGTCGGCGCCGCCCAGGTCGGGTTCGATCATGCGCTCCGGGTGGGGCATCAGCCCCAGCACGTTGCGTTCCCGGTTGAAGATGCCGGCGATGTCGTTGCGCGCGCCGTTCGGGTTGTCGAGATAGCGGAACGCCACCTGGCCGTTCTGCTCGATCTCGTCCAGGGTCGCGTCGTCGGCGAAGTAGTTGCCCTCGTGATGGGCGACCGTGTAGGTGACCACTTCGCCCGCCTGGTAGCGGGTGGTGAACATGGACTGGTTGCTCTCGACCTTCAGCGCCACGTCCTTGCAGACGAACTTCAGGTGCGAATTCATCATCAGCGCCCCCGGCAGCAGTCCGGCTTCGGTCAGCACCTGGAAGCCGTTGCAGATGCCCAGCACCGGCGTGCCCTTGTTGGCGCGGTCGACCACCTCGCGCATCACCGGCGAGCGGGCGGCCATGGCGCCGCAGCGCAGGTAGTCGCCGAAGGAGAAGCCTCCCGGGATCACGATGAGGTCGACGTCCGGCAGCGTGCTGTCGCCGTGCCAGACCATGAGCGGCTTCACGCCGCAGATTTTCTCGATGGCGACGGCGGCATCCCGGTCGCAGTTCGAGGCGGGGAATACGATGACGGCCGGCTTCATTCCACCAGGTCGATGCTGTAGTTCTCGATAACGGTATTGGCGAGCAGCTTCTCGCACATGTCCTTGACCGAGCGTTCGGCCGCTGCGCGGTCGGTCTCGGCCAGGTCCAGTTCCAGGTACTTGCCTTGACGCACGTCGCTGACGCCGCCGAAGCCGAGCGAGCCCAGCGTGTGCTGGATGGCCCGGCCCTGCGGGTCGAGCACGCCTGATTTCAACGTCACGTGAACCCGTGCCTTCACTGCATGACCTCCGGTCCCTTCATGTCGGTGGGGCCGCTTTCGGGCAGGATGCCCAGCCGGCGCGCCACTTCCTGATAGGCTTCCGCCTCGCCGCCGAGGCCGCGGCGAAAGCGGTCCTTGTCCATCTTTTCCTGGGTGTGCAGGTCCCACAGCCGGCAATTGTCCGGGCTGATCTCGTCGGCCAGCACGATGCGCATCTGGTCCTGGTCGTCATACAGCCGGCCGAACTCCAGCTTGAAGTCGATCAGCTTGATGCCGATGCCCAGGAACAGGCCGCTGAGGAAGTCGTTAACCCGGAGCGCGAGCGCCATGATCTCGTCCAGCTCGGGCGGCGTCGCCCAGCCGAACGCGGTGATGTGCTCCTCGGCCACCATGGGATCGCCCAGCTCGTCGTTCTTGTAGAAATATTCGACGATGGAGCGGGGCAGCGACGTGCCCTCGGCGATGCCCAAGCGCTGGGCGATGGAGCCGGCGGCCACGTTGCGCACCACGATCTCGATCGGGATGATCTCGACCTCGCGCACCAGCTGCTCGCGCATGTTCAGGCGGCGCACGAAATGGGTCGGGATGCCGATCTCACCCAGGCGCAGCATGATGAATTCGGAAATGCGGTTGTTGAGCACGCCCTTTCCGGTGATCGTGCCCTTCTTCTTGTTGTTGAACGCAGTGGCGTCGTCCTTGAAGTACTGGACGAGCGTTCCCGGCTCAGGGCCTTCGAACAAGACCTTGGCCTTGCCCTCGTAGATTTGCCGGCGCCGGCTCATTGGCTGATTCCTTGCCGCAATAGGGGGCAGATTTGGAGCGCGGGACCATAGAGCAATCGCGTGGTTCCGACAATCCATTAACACGGTTGATTATAGGCATCCCGCTCGCTATCTGGTTATCAATTCTCAAAGTCACCCGGCGGGAGCCAGAAGCCATGACCCAGTTCGACAATCGCGAGAAAGCCTTTGAATCGAAATACGCCCACGATCAGGAGCTCCAGTTCAAGGTCATGGCCCGCCGCAACAAGCTGCTGGGCCGGTGGGCGGCCGAGCAGATGGGCCTCACCGGCGACGCGGTCACCCAGTACGCCATCGAAGTGGTGAAGTCCGATTTCCAGGAAGCCGGCGACCACGACGTATTTCGCAAGGTCAAGGCAGACCTCGACGCCAAGCAGGTCTCGGTCACCGAGCATCGGCTCCGCAAGGAGATGGACGATCTGATGACGGTCGCCAAGCAGCAGATCGCCGACGAAGTCGCCTGAGGGCTTCGCCCCTTCCTGCTGACGCGGCGGTCAGGCTTTCCCGAATACGCGCCTGAAAATCGTATCCACATGCTTGGTGTGGTAGCCTAGGTCGAACAGGCCTTCCAGTTCGGCATCGGGAAGGATCACGCCCGGATCGGCCTTCAGCAGGGCGAGGAAGTCGGCCTCGCCGCCGGCCTGCGCCGCTTCCCACACCTTCATGGCGTTGCGCTGGACGATGGAATAGCTGTCCTCGCGCGACACGCCGGCCTGGGTCAGCGCCAGCAGCACGCGCTGCGAGAACACCAGCCCGCGCAGCTTGTCCATGTTGCGCCGCATGTTCTCGGGATAGACCAGCAGCTTGTCCATGACACCGGCGAGGCGGACCAGCGCGAAGTCCAGCGTCACCGTGGCGTCGGGGCCGATGCCGCGCTCGACCGACGAGTGCGAGATATCCCTTTCATGCCACAGCGCCACGTTCTCCATGGCCGGGACCACCGCCATGCGGACGAGGCGGGCGAGGCCGGTCAGGTTCTCGGTCAGTACCGGGTTGCGCTTGTGCGGCATGGCTGACGAGCCCTTCTGGCCGGGCGAGAAATACTCCTCCACCTCCAGCACCTCGGTGCGCTGCAAATGGCGGATCTCGGTCGCGAGCCGCTCGACCGAGCTGGCCACCACGCCGAGCACGGCGAAATACATCGCGTGCCGGTCGCGCGGGATCACCTGGGTGGAGACCGGCTCCACCTCCAGGTCCAGCGCCTTGGCGACGTGCTCTTCCACCCGCGGGTCGATGTTGGCGAAGGTGCCGACGGCGCCCGAGATCGCGCAGGTGGCTACTTCCTTGCGGGCGGTCACCAGGCGTTCGCGGTTGCGGGCGAACTCGGCATAGGCCTGCGCCAGCTTCAGGCCGAACGTGGTCGGCTCGGCATGGATGCCGTGGCTGCGGCCGATGGTGACAGTGTCCTTGTGCTCGAAGGCGCGGCGCTTCAGCACGGCGAGCAGCGTGTCCATGTCGGCGATCAGCAGGTCGGCGGCGCGCACCAGCTGGACGTTGAGGCAGGTGTCGAGCACGTCGGACGACGTCATACCCTGATGCACGAAGCGCGCTTCCGGGCCCACATGCTCGGCCAGGTTGGTCAGGAAGGCGATGACGTCGTGCTTCACCTCGCGCTCGATGGCGTCGATCCGGTCCACCTCGAAGGAGCCGCGCTCCCAGACGGCCTTGGCCGCGTCCTTCGGGATCACGCCCAGCTCGGCCAGCGCGTCGCAGGCATGGGCCTCGATCTCGAACCAGATGCGGAACTTGGTCTCCGGTTCCCAGATGCTGGCCATTTCGGGACGGGTATAACGCGGTATCATGCTGTGCTCTTCTTCGGGAGGATGGCGGTTGGTTAGCAGACCGCGCGCCCCGCGACAAGGACGGCCCTGCCGGGTTATCGTTTCGCGGTCAGGGGCAAGGGCTTGGCATGAGGCAGGTCGACCTCAAATGGGGACTGGCGCTGGCGGGCGTGGTCGTGGCGGCCGGGCTTACCTTGTATGTCGTGCTGTCGCAGCCGAAAGACGGCGATCTGGAGGTGCCCGGCAAGTACAGCGCCGCCACCTGGACCGCCAAGCGCGTTGGCCGCGACATCTTCGATCACGATAACGCCGGATCGGCGGCGACGCGGTTCCTGCTCGAGGCGGGATACCTGGACGATCCCCGCCTGCGCGGCTGGGTCACGGCTCGCAATGGTGACAAGGTCGTCGTGTCCTTTCTCGGCGACAACGAGGGTGAACTGGCGGTGCTGCACGAGATCGCCGTGCGCGGCGTGACGGCGTTGCAGGAAACCTATGTGGGCTACGGCGTCGGGAAGGCGGCAAGTGAGGACCAGGCTGCGCTTCACAGGGCCGTCAACACGGCGCGCGCCGCTTCCTTCGACAAATGCGCGCCCGCGTTCAATCCCGTGGCCTTGACCGATCCGAAGAGCAGCGAGCGGGTGGTGTACCTGCTGCCAGCGGGCTATCCGGCCAAGCAGGCGGTCGTCGGCGGCTTCGTCACCGTTCGAACCGATGCCTCGGGCGCGAATGTGCTGCAGGTAACCCGGTCACCGGTCAAATGCCGCACCATCCCGATCAGCGAGGATCTGATCGGCGTCGGCATCATCTACGAGGAAGGCGAGACCGTGACGCCCTTCGACGTCTGGGCCAGCCTGGCCTACGGGCGTCCGGCCCATGTGAAAAGTCGGGCCAATGGGTTGGAATGGGTCGTGTACGGCGACCAGAGGATCGGGCTTGAGAAGTTGCCGGAGGCGGAGAGGAAGCGGTGAGGCAACCACCTCCATTGTCGCCCCGGACTTGTTCCGGGGTCTGTCTATCCGCGTGACGGCCATCCGGGATCCTTCCTTTTCCCCTCCGTGATTTTTGCGAGCGCAGCGCGGCAATCCAGCCTCTCCGCCACAAAGCCGTCAACGGCACGGCTGGGCTACTTCGCTTCGCTCGCAGAGTCGGTGGGGTTGGGGGAAATGGGCAACGCCGCGTCGCGCCGAGAGACAGACCCCGGAACAAGTCCGGGGTGACAACGAAGAGGAGGGCAGGCCGCGACGGAAACCCTTCAGCCGCGTAATGCCTTTCCCTACTTCCGCCCCTCGACGTAGTCGTTCAGCGTCTCGTGGAAGTGCTGCACGCGGCGTTCCTGGTTGGTCAGGTGCGCGCCCCGGTACCCGGCCGAGTTGAAGCCGAGCTGCTGGTTCTCCGAGATCGACAGGTCCTGGTCGTTGGTGCGGCCCAGCGTCTTCTCGCCATACCTGAAATGGTCGACGGGCGCGTCCTCGAACGGCAGGTCCGGGCCGCCGGCGGGCGAGGGGACCGTCTTCACGCCGTCGATCGGCGGCACGAAGTACCAGTGGTCGAACTCGCATTTCTGCGGGTCGGTGGCGTGCGGGCGCGGCCGCAGCAGCTGCACGCCGTCCGGGCCCACCGTGATCACGTTGTTGGGGAAGATGTTGTAGATGACGTAGTCGGTGAGCTGGTAGTCCTTCAGATGCGCATAGTGATGGTAGCCCTTCGACGGGCCGATCCTGCGCTTCTGCTTCTGGATATCGAGGCGGATCTGCTTCATCCGCGCGTTGCCGTGATAGTCGGTGGGGTTCAGCTCCCACTTCTCCATCATCGCCGCCACGTCGGCGGGCGGCTCGTCGCCCTTGTAGGACGCCGTGGGCCGGTGCGACGGGAACCAGCCGCTGTTGGTGCCATTCTCGCGCAGGTCGAACTGGCATTCCGAGAACACGGTCTCGATATAGGGCGCCAGCTCCGGGTGCAGCACCTGGACGTGATAGCCCTCGTTGAAATTGTCGGTGATGACCTTCCAGTTGCAGTTGGCGTCCGCGGTCAGGGCCAGCACTCGCACCATGTTCTCCATGCGGTAGCCCTCGATCTCGTCGCCCGAGCTGCCCAGCGCCTCGCGCAGCGGGATGGCGTTCGGGTCCATGTTGAACCAGACGAAGCCGGCGAATTCCTCGCACGGCATGTCGATCAGGCCCAGCTTGCCGATCTGGCTGCCGCCCGGGAAATCCTCGGCGTCGGGCATGGATTTCAGCAGGCCGTCGGCGCCCCAGGTCCAGCCGTGGTACGGGCAGGTGAAGCCGCCCGTCGCGCAGCCTTCGTCGGCGAAGGTGAGCCGCGCGCCGCGGTGCTGGCAGACATTGAAGAAGGCGCGGACGCCGCCGTTCTCCTGCCGGATCAGCAGGATGGATTCGCGGCCGAGCGTGACGTTCAGATAGTCGCCCGGCTCGGCCATCTGGTAGGCCATGCCGCCGATCTGCCAGGTGCGCATCCAGACCCGGCGCCATTCGCGCTCGTAATAGTCCTTCGAGATGTAGCGCTCGGCGTCGATGATGTCGCCGCGAAGGCTCGGCTCCGGCATCTTCGCCGGGCGCTCCATATCAAGCTTGCTATCCACCGTGCTCATGGTCGTTCCCCGATCCGTCTTGCCATCACCCGTTCGATCGTGCAAAATTTCAACGATCGTTCAACAACCGTGCCGAAGCCGCTGGTTGTTGTCAAGAGAGTCAATATTGGCGTCGCCGGCCGGTGTGCCAGCGGCGCGGCTGCCTCGGGGAAAGGGATTGCGGACCATGGAGATAGCCGACCTCGAGCGCCGGCCCGCCGAAGAGGCCAAGGTGCCGACCAAGGACAAGATCCTCGATGCAGCCGAGGAGCTGTTCGCCGAGCGCGGCTATTACGGCGTTTCGATTCGCGACATCACCAAGCATGCCGGGGTCGAACTGGCGCTCGCCAACTATCACTTCGGGCCGAAGGAAGAGCTGTTCCGCCACGTCATCGCCCGCCGCGCCGTAGACAACAGCAGCCGGCAGATGGCGTCGCTGCACCGCGCGATCGCGGCCGCGAGCGGCCGTCCGCCGTCGGTCGAGGCGCTGGTGCGGGCATTCTGCGAACCCATGTTCGAGCGCACCATGCGCGGCGGACCGGGCTGGAAGCACTACCTGCAACTGCTGTCGCACACCGCCAACACCAGGCAGAGCCATGGTTTCCTGGCGCCCATGAACGAGCGCTACGACCCGGTCGTCGAAGCCTATACGGAGGCGTTCAAGCGGGCGCTGCCGGCCGCGTCGCCGCGCAACGTGCACTATTCGGTGTTCTTCCTGCAGGGCGCCATCGTCTACGCCCTGGCCGAGACTGGCGCGATCAACCGCCAGTCGGGCGAGCTGGTCGATGCGTCGGACTTCGACGCCATTCTCGACCGCATGGTGCCGTACTTCGCGGCGGGGTTTTACGCGCTGGCGGGGCGGGAATAGCCCCATAAATTGAACGAACGTATAAATTATTGTCATCCCGGCGAAAGCCGGGACCCAGCGATGCCGGTCTCTAAATTCACCGTGTCCCTGAGCTTGTCGAAGGGCCTCGCATCAGCGCTCGCGCAAAAGCCCTTCCACAAGCTCAGGGACACGGATGGGGTATTACCTGACCGGGACTGGGTCCCGGCGAAGGTGTTGTGTCCCGGAGGGTTGG
>JBKJNE010000164.1:0-9104 GCA_046596015.1 Alphaproteobacteria bacterium | reverse complement strand
TCCCCGCCGAACAACGCCGCCAGCGATGACGCCAGGTCGACGACCGACACGTCGTCGTTGAGCCGCCGCGCCGCGAAGCCGGGACCGGCAAGCAGGAACAGCCCGTCGGGGCTGTGGTCGCCGGTCCGGATCGACGGATGCGGATGCCGGATGCGGCCGATCGACGGCGAGGACACCGACGGGATCGGCGCGTGCCGGTTCCAGGTGACCAGCAGGTCCGGCAGCGTATCGGCCATGGGGCCGGCGAAAACATCCCGCGTCCGCACGATCTCGCTCGCCAGCGCCTCGCCGGTGCCGTCGTTGCGCACGGCGCCGATCTCCTCGATCAGCCAGTCGCAGAATGCCTCGTATTCGTCGCCGGACTGCACCAGGCCGTGGGCATCGCGCCCGGCCAGATTGATCCTGATGCCGCTGCCGCGCTCGCCGGTATAGACCTCGTGGCACTTGCGTGTATCGGGCGAGGGCAGGAAGCCTTCGCCGTAGAACGCGGCCTTCACCGCGTCGCGAATCGGCTGCAGCCGTTGGCGCACGGAAAGGGGGATCGAGCGCCAGGTCTGCCGCAGCGTGGTGATGACGCCGTTCCGCCTCTCGTCCAGCTCACCGTTGAGCTTGGCCAGGATACGGTCCAGCAGCCGCAGGCCGGTGTGCGGGGGCTCCAGTCCGTGGCTCATGAACACCAGCACGTTGACCCGGCTGCCCGCCTGCCGGACCAGCGTGCCGACCGCCTCGTCGATGGCCATGTAGAGTGTTTGCAGCGGATTGCCGACCTGCGCGGCGACGGCGCCGTCGTCGCCCGACGGGTCGAGGAGATGCCAGCAATGATGCCCGGCGCAGTGGGCGTCCTCGAAATTGACCAGGAAGAAATCCCACGCCTCCCGGTGCATCAGGTCGAGGGCGAGCGCGGTCTTGGTCCGGACCCGGCCGATCAGCGAGTCGCGGAACCAGGCGAGCTCGCCGGCGGTGCGCGGCTGGTAATAGTCGCACATCCGGCCCTGCAGCGGATCGCCCGCGTAGTCGCGCTCGATGACCTCCCGCAACTCCGGCGGCTGCGTGCTCAGGGTGCGCCTAGACTTGCCTTCCTCCGGCAGGTGGGAGAACCAGTTGACCACCCGGATTCCCCTCGGCTCGGCGCCATCGGGAACGATCGGCGCCTCGATGACGATCGACCGCCTGCCGGTGTCCTCCAGGATGGACCAGAGCGGACGGAGGCCGGCGGCATCTGCGTCGCTCTTCCCGGCGAGCGCCTTCCTCCGGTCGCGGCTGCCGTCGTACATGCCGTGGATACCGGGATCGGCGCCGTACGAGAAGCTCGACCAGACGGCGGCCGCTTCCAGCCCCGGCGGATTGCGCACGCGGCCCGTGACCGACGCGGCCATCAGCGCCGCCAGATGCGGCAGCTTGCCTTCCTCCATCCAGGCTTGCGCCAATCGCGGATCGAACGAGTCGAGTCCGATCACCAAGGCTCTCGTGTCGTCTATCGGCGGCATCAGCATTCCCCCAGCGGCGATAGCCTAGCAACCCGGCCCGTGGCAGGCAACGCCGCCGCACCGTGCGGCGCCGGCATCGCGACCGGCGTTCAGGTGGCGCGGACCCGGTAACCTCTTGACCCGGCGTGGTTCTCACCCGATTGCCCTAACGTACCCCTTGTGGCGGTGTTATCCTACCACGTGCCCGGACGGAGGCATCGGGGGAGGCCGGCCGGGCCTGCGAAAGGGAACGGGCATGCTCAAAAAACTAGGCGCGGAGTTTATCGGAACATTCTGGCTTGTGTTCGGCGGCTGCGGGTCGGCGATCCTCGCCGCCGTCTTCAACGACGTCGGCATCGAACTGGCGGGTGTTTCCCTCGCCTTCGGCCTACCGTGGTGACCATGGCCTATGCTCTCGGCCACGTGTCGGGCTGACACTTCAATCCGGCGGTGACGATCGGGCTGTGGGTCGGCGGGCGGTGTCCGGCGGGTGACGTCGCGCCCTATGTGGTGGTCCAGGTGGTGGGCGCCATCGCGGCGGCCGGCGTGCTCTACGTCATCGCCAGCGGCGCGCCCGGTTTCGAGGCCCGTGGCTTCGCCGCCAACGGTTTTGGCGAGCATTCGCCGGGCGGCTACAGCATGGTCGCCTGCCTCATTGCCGAAGCGGTGCTGACCGCCGGTTTCCTGATCGTCATCATGGGCGCCACCGACACACGGGCGCCGGCCGGCTTCGCGCCGCTGGCGATCGGCCTGGCACTGACCCTGATCCACCTGATCAGCATCCCGGTCACAATACGTCGGTCAACCCGGCGCGCAGCACCGGACCGGCGATCATTGTCGGCGGCTGGGCCCTGCATCAGCTCTGGCTGTTCTGGGTGGCGCCGATCGTCGGCGGCGTTATCGGCGCCGGCGTCTACCGCAGCCTGTTCGGCAGCAAGTAGAAGGCTCATCGGCCTCGCGCCGGGCGGCGCTTCAGGCTTCGCCCGGCGCGAGCACCGAACGGGGACGGCCCTGGAATCCCGCCGTCGGCAAGCCCAGCAGGGCGGTCAATGACGGGGCCAGGTCGATGATGTCGATGTCATCGTTGATCACGCGAGGCGCATAGCCTGGGCCGTTCAGCAGCAGCATCGCGTGCGGGATGTGATCGCCCGTGCGGATGCTCGGGTGCGGATGGACCAGGCGCCCGATGGCCGGCGAGGACACCACGCGAATCGGCCGGTCGCGGTTCCATGTGACCAGCAGGTCCGGCAGGGTATCGGTTCTGGGTCCGTCGTAGAGATCGCGCGTGCGGATGATCTGCCCGATCAGCGGTTCGCCCGTTTCATCGTTGCGCACCTCGCCGAGTTGGGCGATCAGCCTGTCGCACAGCGCCTCGTATTCCGCGCCGGGCTGGACGGTGCCGCGCGATTCCCGGCCCACCAGGTTGATCCTGATGCCGCTGGTCCGCTCGTTGCAGTAGGACTCGAAGCACAGGCGCTTCTCCGGGTTGGGCAGGAAGCCGTCTCGGTAGAACGACTCCCGCGCGGCGTCGTGCAGCGGGCGCAGGCGGTGGCGCAGCGACAGGGGCAGCGTGCGCCACGCCTTGCGCAGCCCGGCGATCATGCTGTTGCGTCTCTCGGACATCTCGCCATTGAGACGCGCCAGAACCCGGTCCAGCAGGCGCAGGCCGGTATAGCCGGTGCCGATCCCCTGGCTCATCAGCGTCAGGACCGTCACGTCCGGCCCGGCCTCGCGCATGATCGCGCCGATGGCCTCGTCGATGGCCATGTATATGGTCTTCAAGGGGTTGCCGACAGCTGCGGCCACGGCGGGATCATATTCCTCGTGCAAAGGGTCGTTCAGGTGCCAGCAATGGTGCCCCGCGCAATGGCCGTCCGTGAACGTGACCAGGAAGAAATCCCACTCGTCCCGCACCATCAGATCCAGCGTCAGCGCGCGTTTGATCCGCACCCGCTGGAGCAGGGCGTCGGTGAACCAGCGCATCTGGGCGGCGGTGCGCGGCTGGTGGAAGTCGCACATGTGTCCGCCCAGCGGGTCGCGGCCGTAATCCCGCTCGATGGCCTGCTTCAACTCGGGCGGGTTGGTCCGCAGCCGCATGGTGGCGCCGCTTTCGGCCGGTACGTGGGCGAACCAGTCGATGACCTGCATGCCACGTTTGGCGCCAGTGTCGGGCGCCGTGACCGCATCGATCACGATGGACCTGCCGCCTGCCTCGTCGACAAGCGACCAGAACGGCCGAAACGGGATGTCCTCGGCGCGGAGGGCGCCGATTTCGTAGGTCTCGGGATCGAGATGGCGCATGCCGTCATAGAGGCCATGGACGCTCGGATCGCAGCCATAGGCGAAACTCGACCAGAGCGAACCGGATTCCATGCCGACGGGATTGCGGACGCCCGCGGTCACGCCGGTCGCCATCTGCGCCGCCAGATTGGGCAGCAGGCCGTCGTCTATCCAGCGTTGCGCGAGGCCTCTGTCGAAGGCATCGAGGCCGATAACCAGAAGCTTGCCGTGATGCGTCATGAAGCCCCCCCCAGCCGAGACTAACGCCCGGGTCCGCCCGGGGCAACCTGGCGGCGAGGATTGGCGGGGGTGGCCGCGAAGCGTCAGAACTCGACGTCGAGTTCTTCCAGTTCCTCCGGCTCGGCCTTGGCGGCCTCGGTCCATTCGACCATCAGCGGCCAGGCCAGGATGCGCTGGCAATAGGCGGCGCATTCCTTGTCCAGCTTGACGTCGTAGGTCTTGAAGCGGGTGCAGACCGGCGCGTACATGGCGTCGGCCATGGACAGCTCGCCGTAGAGATACGGCCCTCCATTGGTCAGCAGGCACTCGCGCCAGATGGTCACGATCCGCTCGATGTCCGCCTGGGCACCGGCCCAGATCTTGAAGCCCGGAAAGCGCGCCTTCAGGTTCATAGGCAGGGCCGAGCGCAGATTGGCGAAGCCCGAATGCATCTCGCCGGCGATCGACCGGCAATGGGCGCGGGCAACCGGATCGGCGGGGAAAAGTCCCGCTTCCGGGCTGATTTCATTGAGGTACTCGGCGATGGCCAGGGTGTCCCAGACCGAGATGCCCTTGTGGGTCAGGCGCGGCACCTGGAACGACGGCGACAGCAGCAGCAGTTCGGCGCGGGTCGAGGGATCGTCGGCGGGCAGGATTTCTTCCTTGAAATCCAGGCCCGCCATCTTGGTCAGCAACCAGCCGCGCAGCGACCACGAGGAGTAGTTCTTGCTGCTGATCGTCAGTGTTGCCTTGGCCATCTTCCTTCTCCGCCGGCGCCGCCGTGCGATACGTCGTTTCAACGCCCGATTCTGAGCGGTTCCGGCTCCGTGTGCAAGTGCGAAAAGATACTGGGTTTACGAGGTCAAATATTAAGCTTTCATGCTCACAATTAAGGCAAAATAACGAGCGCGGACCCGTGCAGAAGTCTCTCGCGGTGCAGCAAAAAATACATTAGCCTGAGGCTCCGGCGGCTTTGGCGCATGGCGCGACGGGCTGTCCACACGTCTGACCGGATCGGCTTCTGAGCGCATGATCTATCTCGCCTATCAAACCGCGACCGACTTTATGGAGCCGTTCCGCGCGGTCGCCCAGGTCGCCGCGTCCATGCTCGGCGGCTCCGCCGGCGGGTTCGCCGACAACTACTTCTTCCGCACCATGTCCGCGTCGTTCGAGCTGCTCAGCCGCACCAGGCTGACCCATGGCCGTCCGTCCTATCACCTCGACACGGTGACGGTGGGCAACAGCGAGGTCAAGGTAGTCGAGGAGGCCGCCTTCGCCACGCCGTTCGGCACGCTGCTGCACTTCAGGAAGGACGTCGAATCGGCGCAGCCCCGGGTTCTGGTGGTGGCGCCGCTGTCGGGCCATTTCGCCACCCTGCTGCGCAACACGGTCGAGACACTGCTGCCGGAGAACGACGTTTACATCACCGACTGGCACAACGCCCGCGACGTTCCGAAGGACGCCGGCGTGTTCGGCTTCGACGAGTATGTCGACCACGTTATCCAGTTCCTCGAGCACATGGGGCCGGGCTCGCACGTGATCGCCGTCTGCCAGCCGTGCGTCCAGGTGCTGGTCGCCGCCTCGGTGATGGCGCAGACGGAGAATCCGGCCCAGCCGCTGAGCATGACCTTGATGGCCGGACCCATCGACACGCGGATCAATCCCACCAAGGTCAACGAGCTGGCGACCACCCATTCGATCCAGTGGTTCGAGAAGAACCTGATCTCCCGGGTGCCGCCGGGATTCGCCGGCGCCGGTCGGCGGGTCTATCCGGGCTTCGTCCAGCTCACCGCGTTCATGAGCATGAACCTGGACCGGCATATCAAGGCGCACACCGACCTGTTCGATCACCTGGTGAACCGCGACGCCGAGAAGGCCGACGCGACCAAGACCTTCTACGACGAGTATTTCGCCGTGCTCGACCTGCCGGCCGAGTTCTACCTGGAGACCGTCCAGCGGGTATTCCAGGAGGCGCTGCTGGCCCAGGGCAAGCTCGAATGGCGCGGCATGAAGGTGGACCCGTCGGCGATTCGCCGTACCTCGCTGCTGACCGTCGAGGGCGAGCGGGACGACATCTGCGCGGTCGGCCAGACCATGGCCGCCCAGGACCTGTGCAGCAAGCTGCGGCCGTACCGCAAGCGCCATCACATGCAGGCGGGCGTGGGCCACTACGGCGTGTTCAGCGGCCGTCGCTGGCAGAACCAGATCTACCCGCTGGTCCGCAACATGATGCTGGCCAGCGAATAAGCGTCATCGACTTCTGATCGGTGATTTGGAGGTGGCGCCGGCATGCGGCGCGGCCCCTGGTGTTTTAGATGGCCCGGAAATGAGTGGGGCGGCACAGTTAGAAAATTAACTGTGCCGCCCCGCAACCCCAGTACTGGATCCGGCTATGGGCCGATAGCTCTCCGAATCCTTACCGCAATAGTGCTTGGGCCGGCAAAACAGCGGTACGGGTACAGGGGCTGACCAAATTCGCTAATACCCAAACGACGAACCCCGTCAGTGTGCGGTCTCTCCGGCCGCCGGCGCTGCGCGCCTGGCGTTGCCTTCGGGGCTCCAATCATGACAACAGGAGTTCCGTTGGCGTCGTGCTCACCGGAGGAACCGCGCTTTACGTGGTTTCCACCCGGTTCAAACATGCCGCGAAATGTCCCCAATCGCAAGAGGAGTCAATCGTTCCTCCGTCAAAAAAGGGCAAAGATGGGGCAAAGCCGTGTCTGCCATGGTGCTTTTCGAGCGCTTCGGGGGGCCCTGCCATGCGTTGCGGTGGAATTGGCGGAGTTTCCACAGGGCCGGCGGACCCAAATCCGGCGACTCCCAAACCGATTCGCAATAGTCTGTTTTCGTCGGCGCGTGGTCAGCGGGCGCTGGCGCCGCCGAGATGGGCGGTGACCGGGCTGTATTCGGGAGGGGGATCCTCGTGCAGCATCTGGGCGAACGGCACGGCGCTGAAGCCGAGCAGGAAGCCGGCGAGCAGAATGATTCCGATGGATTTGAATGGCATCCGAGACCCCCTAAGCCCACGAATGGCCGTATCGACCGCGGCCATGCTGACCCGAAGAAAGCGCGCCGATCAACCGAAAAGAATCCGGTCGCCGGGACGGATGCTAACACCTTGAGGAGGTTGCGAAAGCGACCCCCGCCAGCAGACCCGGCGCGGGCGTTGGCGGCTGCCGGCGACACCCTCTTCGGCGGAACCGCCGGCCCGAGTCGCGGTCAGTCGTCGTGGGGCCTGCGGTTGCGGCTGACCGGATGCAGGTTGGCGTAACTGGCCTCGCGCTTCTTGCGGAACGCCGCGACACCCTCGCGCAGATCGCGGCCGCCGACCAAGGTTGCCGCGGTCCAGATCGCCACATAGTTCAGGCTGTCGGCCACGCTGTGGTCGCGGGCGTAGTTCATCAGCTCCTTGGAGCCGTGGACGGCGAGCGGCGACTTGCTCGCGATGCCGCGGGCGATCTCCATCACCGCCTCCAGCATCTCGTCGTGGCTATCGAACACCCGGTTGACGTAGCCCACGTCCTTCGCCTCGTCGCCATACATGCGGCGGCCGGTGAACGCCAGCTCGCGCGCGATCCCGGCGGGAATGAGGCGCGGCAGCCGCTGTAGCGTGCCCAGGTCCGGCGCCATGCCGATGTTCACTTCCTGCACCACGAAGAAGGCGTCCTTCGTGCAGTAGCGCATGTCGGCGCACACGGTTATGTCGAGCCCGCCGCCGACGCACGCACCCTGGATGGCGGCGAGCACCGGATAGCGGCATTTCTCGACGCGGCCCAACCGGTCGTGCAGGTCGAGCAGGTGGCGGCGGAACGCCTCGCGCTTGCGGCCCTCGTCCTCGTCGCTGGGGGCGTTCAGGCTCTTGAACGAGTTGAGGTCGAGCCCGGCGCAGAAGTGCCTGCCGGTCGATGACAGCACCACCACGCGCACGTCGTCGCGCGCCTCGATCTCCTCGAACGCGGCGGGAAATTCCACCCAGAAATCCGGGTTCAGGCTGTTGAACGCATCGGGCCGGCTCAGGATCACATGGGCGATCTGATCCTTGACCTCAAGCTTGAGGGCTTTGGACATTGCTCATTCCTTTCAACGCTTTAGGCTCGGCTAGAACGCCCCTCACCTTAACCCTCGCCCAGAAGGAGAGGGACTGGTGTGGAGCGCTCGGTCGAACCCTCTCCCGATGGGAGAGGGCAGGGTGAGGGGCGTTGTTTCCGCTTACTCCGCCGCCGCCTTCACCTTGCTTCCATAGAAGCTCTCGCCCTTGGCCGCCATGTCGCGCAGCAGCTTGGGCGGGGCGAAGCGGGCGCCGTATTGCTGGGCCAGCCGGTCGCATTCGCGGACGAAGGCGTCGAGGCCGACCGCGTCGATCAGGCTGAACGGCCCGCCGGTGAACGGCGCGAAGCCCCAGCCGAAGATGGCGCCGATATCGCCGTCGGCGGGATCGGTCAGCACGTTCTCCTCCAGGCAGCGGGCGGCTTCGACCGCCTGCCGGTAGAGGAAGCGCTTCTTCACCTCGGTCACGTCGGGCTGGTCGGCGGCCGACGGCCAGTTCTCGGTCAGGCCCGGCCACAGGAATTTCTTGCCGCCTTCCGGATACTCGTAATAGCCCTTGCCCGCCTTCTTGCCCAGGCGGCCCAGCTCCATCAGCCTGTCGACGATGTGATCGCCCGGCGCGGCCTTGTAGGCGTCGCCGAGATCCTTCTTCGTCTGCTCGCGCACCTTGTAGCCCAGCTCGATGGACACCGCGTCGCCCACGTCGAGCGGGCCGACCGGCATGCCGGCCTGCTTGCCGCCGTTCTCGATCAGCGCGGGAACGATGCCGTCGGCCAGCATGGCCAGGCCCTCGGCCACGTAGGTGCCGAAGCAGCGCGACGTGTAGAAGCCGCGGCTGTCGTTGACCACGATCGGCGTCTTGCGGATCTGGCCCACATAGTCCATGGCGCGGGCCAGCGTCTGCTGCGAGGTGTCCTTGCCCATGATGATCTCGACCAGCGGCATGCGGTCGACGGGCGAGAAGAAGTGCAGGCCGATGAAATCCTGCTGGCGCGAGAAGCTTTTCGCCAGGCCAGAGATCGGCAGGGTCGAGGTGTTGGATGCGAACACCGCGTCGGCCGGCAGCGATGCCTCGGCCTTCTTCGTGGCTTC
>JBKJNE010000163.1:0-3100 GCA_046596015.1 Alphaproteobacteria bacterium | reverse complement strand
TCCAGGTCGGCGCAGTATGGATAGTCCCTGTCGCCGAAGACGATCTCATGCGTTTCCGGATCGCGCAGCATATAGCCGCCATGAGCGAGCACGCGCTTGTCGGGCTTTTCCGCCTTCATCATGTGCCAGCCGCGCCGCACGGCCAGGCGGCGAATGCGGCGCTCCACGGCGGCCAGGCTGTCGCGGCGGCTCATTTATTCTCTATCGGTCTGGTCCGCGCCACGCCGCCTGCTCCATTAGATGATTCCCGTCGCAGTTTAGCATGGTGATTGAAGGCTCACTGTCTCCGATAGAACAGCACGTTGCCGGAAGGCACGAGCTGGAGCAGGAAATCGAAATCCGCGAGGTTGGCGGTCAGCACCGCGAGGCCGAGTTTTCGGGCCTGCAGGAACAGGGTGGAATCCATCAGCGCGCGCAACCGTGCATCCTTCGCGTAGCTCTGGAGCCGGCATAGAATCCCCGAGAGCAGCGCGGCGCGGCCCAGCACGTCGGGGTCAGGCGTGAACACCCGGTGCGCCGGCATGGCCCGGACCTGCCGCCGGATTTCGCCGACCGCGGCCGGCGTGCGCCGGTCGGCCGGGTTCAGCACGCCGACCGTGGCATCAGCTCCTGGATGGCGACGGTGGAATGGTTGACCTGCCGGCTGCCGATCAGGCCGTCCATGCGCACCGGCGTCCGGTCCTGTAGCTGGTCGATGTAGACGCAGGTGTCGAGCAGCAGCGCCTGTCCGGCAATGTCGATATCGTCGATGAACGGCAGGTCGCTGTCGGAACGGCGGGCGAGGGTCCGCCCGGGATCGAGACGCGCCCAGCGGCGGGCGGCATCGAAATCGAACGCGGTCACCTCAGAAGCCGAGATCCAGGCCCGGGTCCACCTTCCCGCGGGCCTTGCGGAACGCCTCGGCGAAGCCGTCGTCGAGCGCGATGCTGGCCAGCGCGAACTCGATCAGGTCGCTGTCGGCCTTGATCCCCGTGCGCTGCTTGGCCCGCGCCACCAGCGCCGGGCTGACCCTCCCGCCGATCCGCCCGCGCTTCTCACCCAGCAGACCCGACCGTTCCGCCGCGCTCAGCACGGCCTCGACGCGGGACGGGTCAGGCGTTGACTCCGGAATGGTCTTCGGCATGGCATGGCGCTCTTGTTGAACAACATTGCGATATTGTTCAACATAACATCCAATGGCCGGGCCATGAAGGCACTGTCCAGCCACTCACTCCAGCAGCATGTAGGAGCTATCGCATCGATCGCTCGCGCGATAGCTTCTTTAACGAGGGATCTGAAACGCCGGAATCGCGGATGGCCGACGACTGGACCGACGAGCAGAATGACGCCATCGTCGCGGATTACTACGCCATGCTCGCAGACGACCTCGCCGGACGCTCCTACAGCAAGGCCGAGCACAATCGCATGCTGCAGGTGACAACTGGCCGACCTCGCGGCTCCATTGAGTACAAGCACCAGAACATCAGCGCTGTGCTGCAGGGCCTCGGTGAGACATGGATTCCCGGTTACAAGCCAGCCTTCAACTTTCAGGCCTCGCTGGCCGACGTTGTGAAGCGTTGGCTCGACCGGCACCCGGAGTGGCTCGCGTCAGTCGCGCAGCTAGGCGTGCACCGTGCTCTGGCCGCATTCGCCGAAGAGGCGATCCTGTGGATTGGACCGCCGCCGACCCACAGCAATCACCCTCCCCCCGCCGAACTGGAGCAGATGACCGCAATCGCGTGGAAATACGATGTTGCCGAGCGGGACGCGCGCAACCGCTTGCTGGGCCGCGCCGGTGAGGAGCGTGTGCTGGCGCACGAACGTGCAAGTTTGCGCGCGGCCGGGCGAACCGACCTTGCCAACCGAATCCGTTGGACATCGAAACTGGATGGTGACGGCGCTGGCTATGATGTCGAAAGCTTCGAACCCGACGGAAACCGTCGGCTAATCGAGGTAAAGACAACCAATGGCTGGGAGCGGACGCCGTTTCACATCACGAACAACGAACTGGAGGTTGCCAAGGCCCGTCGCGAAGAGTGGCGGCTGGTTCGCCTGTGGAACTTCGCCCGGGAGCCCAGGGCGTTCGAACTGCGGCCACCGCTGGAGGCGCATGTGTCGCTGATGGCGACCAGTTATCAGGCAACCTTACTGTGAAACACCTGGCCCATCAGTGGCACGGAGTTTCGCAAGCTGTCAGCGAAATCCAGGAAAATAGTTATTCACTATTGCATTGAGCGAAATAAATAGGGATAAAGGAATCTCTCGCAAAGGAGATTCTCATGTCGAAATACACACAACTCTCATTCCACCTTGCTTCGCTCGGCGACTCGGTCTGGCATGCCACGTTTGACGACGTTTCACAGGTTCTGGGATTCCCTCTCCCCAGCAGCGCCTACGCCTATCCGGCGTGGTGGGCCAATCAGTCGGGCCCAGGTCATACTCAGAGTACAGCTTGGCAAAGTGCTGGCTGGAAGACGACAGATCTCAACCTCAAGGGGCGGACTGTAACGTTTGTTTATGACGGCGGCGTTCCGACGTCGAAGGAGTCTGTTGAGGAACGAGCATGCCAGAGTAAGGGCCTAACGATCGCAGAAGCCAAAGTGGGTCTAGCTACATATTTCGGCGTTAGTGAGGATCAAATTGAAATCACTATCCGCGGATAGTCATTTCACTCCCACTCGATTGTTTAAATCTTCCATAAACCCTTGAGAAATAAGCGATTTTTGTCTCGCTTGACGGCCCTTTGCCGACGCCGAGGCCGTCAAAATGCTACGCTCTTGATTTTATTGGGAAATAACCTGAAAAGTTTTTTTCGCGGCTCCAGCGTCAATCGATACCGATTGCCCATCTTGAACCGCATACGCTGCGATACCTGCACGCCGCACCACACACAAAAAGTACCGTCATTCGAATAGCCAGACACCACGTTCTCTGCAAGGCTATCGCCTCGACGATCATTGACCGACCTAGGCACGTTGGTCGGCATCTTAGCCATTGGACGTCAGGGCCTCGAGATAGGGTTGCATCATCTTCCACGCGCCGCCGGCTTTCGCACCTTCAGCGATCGCGCTTGGCGTCGCCTTGCGCCGCTCGATCGCGGCGCGCAGGCCCTCTAAGGCGA
>JBKJNE010000089.1:0-3534 GCA_046596015.1 Alphaproteobacteria bacterium | reverse complement strand
TTTGAACTGGTTTGATCGAATTGCTTGCATCCATATGTCCGGCCTGTTGATGCGGTCTGGTGGGACTGCTGGCCATATGTGGACGGCCCCCTGCTTGCAAGAGCTTTGAACTGGTTTGATCGAATTGCTTGCATCCATATGTCCGGCCTGTTGATGCGGTCTGGTGGGACTGCTGGCCAAGATGGTTTCCGCGATGCGAGTTCCAAACAGACGGACGGTTTCTGAAGCCGCTGGGTCCCCCGGAGTGTCTCGCATACCGGATCAATCGATCACACCACCTGTCGTCTCTGGCAAGTTCCGGCACCGGCAAGACGAGGTATAGTGGTCCCCGGCTTGCCGATCTCGTTACACGGTTGCGGCCTTCGGGTTATAGGTCTCGCCGGAGACCATCAGCTTCCAGGCGACGCGGGCGATCTTGTTGGCCAGCGCCACGGCGGCCTCCTTCGGTTCCTTGCGCTTGAGCAGCGCCTCGAGCCAAGGCGACGCGGTTCCCCTGCCGCGCTGCGCCTGCTGAATCACGGCGGTGGCGCCGACCACCAGCACGCTGCGCAACGCCTCGTCGCCAGCGCGGGTGATCGCCCCCAGCCGTGTCTTGCCGGCGGTCGAGTGATCCCGCGGCGTCAAGCCGATCCACGCGGCGAACTGCCGCCCGGAGCGGAAGGACTTCGGGTCGGGGGCCTTCATCCTCAGCATCACGGCCGCGACCGGCCCAACACCGGGGATCTTGTCCAGGCGCCGCGAGCACTCATCCTGGCGGTGCCAGGCCAACAGCCGATCCTCCAGCTCCCGCAGCTGACCTTGCAGCCGGGCATACTCCTCACCCAGCGCGGCGAACAGCTCCCGGGCCAGCGCCGGCAGCGCCGCATCTGCCTGGATGCGCGCCAGCAGCGGCACGATCTTGTCCAACCCCTTGGCCGCGATCAGCCCGAACTCCGCCGCATGGCCCCGGATCGCGTTGGTCAGCTGTGTCCGCGACCGCACCAGCCGGTCGCGGATGCTCACCAGCATCAGCGCCGCCTGGTTCTCCACCGTCTTCGCCGGCACGAACCGCATGCTCGGCCGGCTCATCGCCTCGCACAGCGCTTCCGCGTCCGCCGCGTCGTTCTTGCCGCGCTTGACATATGGCTTCACCAGCTGCGGCGGCATCTGCTTCACCTCGTGGCCCATGCCGCCCAGCAACCGCGCCAGATGGTGCGACCCGCTACACGCCTCGATCCCCACCACCGTCGGCGGCAACGTCGCGAAATACGATACCACCTGGTCCCGTCGCAGCTTGCGCCGCCACACAGGTCGCTCACCCGCATCCACCCCATGCAACTGAAAAACATGCTTGGACGTATCCATGCCAATACGAATAATCTTCTCCACGGACGGCTCCTTCTGATGAGTTGTGTAACGACCTCATCATGGCACATCGCGATGCCGTTCGGGGCCGTCCACCCCATCAGACTTGGCGAGTACGCGCTTGCGCGCCGGTTTGTTCGTCAGAAGGGTCTGGGTCCCGCTCTTCAGCGGGATGACGGCTGAGGGTGACGCGAACGGCTTGCCTGAACTGCCGACTTGCCCTCTGTATACGCCCAACCCGAATCCACGCAGGAACCGACCATGCTCACCCGCAGCATCTACGAGCCGGAACACGAGATGTTCCGCGACGCCGTCCGCAAGTTCTTCGACAGGGAGATGAAGCCGTTCCACGGCGAATGGGAGAAGGCGGGGAAGGTGCCGCGCGAGTTCTGGCGCAAGGCCGGGGAGCAGGGCCTGCTATGCCCGCAGGTGCCGGAGGAATATGGCGGCGCGGGCGGCGATTACCGGTATCTGGCCATCGTCGACGAGGAACTGGGACTGGCCGGCGCATCGGGGCCGGGCTTCGCCGTGCACAGCGACATCGTCTGCGGCTACATGCTGAAATACGCCAGCGAGGACCAGAAGCGGGAATGGCTGCCGAAGATGGTCACCGGCGAGGTGGTGACCGCCATCGCCATGACTGAGCCGGGCACCGGCAGCGACCTGCAGGGCGTCAAGACCACCGCCAAGCTCGACGGCAAGCACTACGTCGTCAACGGCAACAAGACCTTCATCTCCAACGGCCAGAACGCCGACCTGATCATCGTCGTCGCCAAGACCGACCCGACCCTGGGCGCCAAGGGCATCAGCCTGGTGCTGGTGGAGGCGGACCGCGCCGGCTTCGAGCGCGGCCGGAACCTGGACAAGATGGGCATGCACGCGGCCGACACCTCCGAGCTGTTCTTCAACGAGGTGCGGGTGCCCACGTCGAACCTGCTCGGCCCGGAAGAGGGCAAGGGCTTCATCCAGCTGATGAGCGAGCTGCCGCAGGAGCGCCTGGGCATCGCGCTCAACGCCCAGGCGGTGGCGCAATACGCCTACGACCTGACGGTCGCCTATGTGAAGGAGCGCAAGGCGTTCGGCAAGACCGTGTTCGACTTCCAGAACACCCGCTTCAAGCTGGCCGAGCTGAAGACCCAGGTCGAGGTCGGCTGGGCGTTCTGCGACAAGTGCATCGAGCACCATCTGCGCGGCGCGCTGACCGCAACCGACGCGGCCATGGCCAAGCTGTGGGTCACCGAGATGCTGGGGAGCGTGGTCGACGAGGGCGTCCAGCTCCACGGCGGCTACGGCTTCATGAACGAGTACCCGATCACCCGCCTCTACACCGACTCCCGCGTGCAGCGCATCTTCGGCGGCACCTCGGAGATCATGAAGGAACTGATCAGCCGGGGGATTTGACGATCGGGCCGTTGCTCACATGCGCCATTTCAGCTCCACCACGCCGGTGCGCTGCGGATAGGGGTGGAAGACCCAGGCCCTGTCGTTATTGACGTTGTCGATGCCCATGCTGGCCTGGACGTGCCCGGTGATGTCCCAGGTGAGGCGCAGGTCGACGATCAGCAGCTCGGAGGTGTAGCCGTAGGTGTCGCCGCGCTGCGTGCCCGCGAGATCCGTGTTGGGCCGCGAGGCATAGCGCAGGCCGATGGACGCTTTCACCGTGCCGCTGATCGCATAGCGAATGTTGCCGTTCACCCGCCACTCGGGGATGCGCGGGAAGCGCTCGCCCTCGGACGCGGGCAGCGGGTCGTTGCGCACGGTGCGGGCGTCGATCCACGCCAGGTTCACGTCCACGTCGAGACCGGGGATCAGCACGTCCTGGGCCTCGACGATCAGCTCGGCGCCGTATTGCCGCACCTTGTCGATGTTCTTGAACGAGGAGGTGACGATGCCGTTCCGGTTGAAGCCCTGGACGCTGAAGATGGCGTCCTTCACATCCTGGTAGAACAGCGAGCCGGTGACGCGGGCGCCGCCGAAGTCGTGGCGGAGGATCAGGTTGGCGTCCGTCGACTTCTCCGACTTCAGGTCGGGATCGAAGCTGTTGGGATCGAAATTGCCGAGCACGTCGAGCCGGCCCTGGAACAGCTCGCCCACGGTGGGAAAGCGCGTCGCGGTCGCCAGGCTGAGCTGGGCGTGCCAGTCGGGCGCGAATTCCCACTGGGCGCTCAGCCCCAAGCTCAGCGCCCAGTG
>JBKJNE010000324.1:0-7443 GCA_046596015.1 Alphaproteobacteria bacterium | reverse complement strand
TCGCCCGCATAGGCGGCGGCCACCTCGTCCGGCACGTCCTCGCGGGCCAGTTCGGCCAGTGCATGGGCGGCGGCGATCTTCATGCCCTCGACGTGCGCGCGCGGCGGGTGAACATGGAGATGAAGATCGCCTGCGCCAATGCGCTGGCCCAGCTGGCGCGCGAGGACGTGCCGGACGAGGTGGCGGCGGCCTATGCGGGCGAGCGTATGTCCTACGGCCCCGGCTACATCATCCCGGCGCCGTTCGATCCGCGCCTGATCACCCGCGTGCCGTCGGCCGTGGCGCAGGCCGCCATGGATTCGGGCGTGGCGCGCCGGCCGATCATGGACATGGAGGCCTACCTCGCCAAGCTGAGCGGCCGGCTCAATCCCACCGCCAACTTCCTGCAGAACATCTACACCAGCGTGAAATCCAAGCCGAAGCGGGTGGTGTTCGCCGAGGGCGAGGAGGAGAAGGTGATCCGCGCCGCGCTGGCGTTCCGCGGCGCCGGTTACGGCACACCGTTGCTGGTCGGCCGCGAGGACGTCATCCGTGCCGCCATGCACGCCATGGGCATGGACGACGACGGCGACGTGGAGGTTCACAACGCCCGCGAGAGCCGCAAAACCGCCGCCTATGCGGACTTCCTCTACAAGCGGCTGCAACGCAATGGCTCGCTCTACCGCGACTGCCTGCGCATGGTGAACAACGACCGCAACGTATTCGCCGCCTGTATGGTGGCTCTCGGCCACGCCGACGCCATGGTCAGCGGCCTGACGCGCAACTACTTCACCACCTACGAGGAAGTCCTCCGCGTCATCGACCCGCTGCCGAACCACACGGTTTACGGCCTGTCGATGATCGTCACCCGCGACCGCACCGTGTTCATGGCCGATACCCAGGTGAACGAACTGCCCACCGCCGAGCAGCTCGCCCAGATCGCCAAGGGCGCCGCCGCGACCGCTCGCCGCTTTGGCCACGAGCCCAGGGTGGCGCTGCTGTCCTACGCCAATTTCGGCCATCCCGAAGGCTTCCGCAGCGACCACATCCGCGAGGCGCGCCGCATCCTGGCCGAACAGAAGCCCGACTTCGAGTTCGACGGCGAGATGTCGGCCGACGTGGCGCTCAATCCCGAGCTGCAGAAGCTCTATCCGTTCATGGGCCTGTCCGGTCCCGCCAACGTGCTGGTCATGCCGGCGCTGCATTCGGCGAACCTGTCGTCCAAGCTGCTGCAGGAGCTGGGCGCGGGCACGGTGATCGGCCCGCTGCTGAGCGGGCTGGAGCGGTCGGTGCAGATCGTGCCGATGAACGCCGGCACCTCGGACATCGTCAACATGGCGGCGATGGCCGCCTTCGCATCGGACCTGCTTTAGGAAGCGGGCGATGGCATGGATGTTCTTCACCCAACATCTGCGCCGCCTCGTGCCGCACGAGCCCGTCGAGGTAGCCGGCGCGACCCTGCGCGAGGCGCTCGACGACCTGTTTCGGCAGCTTCCCGCGCTGCGTTCCTATGTGCTCGACGATCAGGGCCGGCTGCGGCAGCATGTCTGCGCGTTCGTCGACGACGAGCGCATCGATTTTTCCGGGACGCTCGATTGCAAGGTCGGTCCCGAATCCGAAATCTACGTGATGCAGGCATTGTCGGGAGGGAAGACATGGCCAATCGCATTATCGCCGGAACCCGAAAAGGCCTCTTCATCCTGAAGCCCGCGGGCAGGGGCTGGACCGTCGAACGCACCGCGTTCCTCGGCAGCCCGGTGCCCGCCGTGCTGCACGACAAACGCGACGGCGCGCTCTACGCCGGGCTGGACCTGGGGCATTTCGGCGGCAAGCTACACCGGTCGGACGATTTCGGCGAGACCTGGCAGGAAGTGGCCGCGCCCGCCTACCCGAAGGCGGAGGAGGGCGCGGACGGCGATTCGCTGAAGTTGCTGTGGACGCTGGAAGCCGGCGGTCCCGGCCAGAAGGGCACGCTGTGGGCGGGCACCATCCCCGGCGGCCTGTTCGTCTCCCACGACCGGGGCGAGACCTGGGCGCTCAACGAGCCGCTTTGGAGCATGCCGGAACGGGCGCGCTGGTTCGGCGGCGGCTACGACAAGCCGGGCATCCATTCCATCCTGGTCGATCCCAGGAACGCGGACCGGATCACCGTCGGGGTCTCGTGCGGCGGAGTCTGGCTGACCGGGGACGGCGGCAAGAGCTGGGAAATCCGCACGAAAGGCATGAGCGCCGCCTACATGCCGCCTGAGCTGGCCGAGGACGGCGCCATCCAGGACCCGCACCGCGTGGTGCAGTGCCCCGGCAATCCGGAAGGCTACTGGATCCAGCATCACAGCGGCATCTTCCGCTCGACCGACGACCTCGCGAACTGGCAGGACATCCCGAGCATGGGGCCGTCGATCTTCGGCTTCGCCGTGGCCGTCCATCCGCAGGACCCGGACACGGCGTGGTTCGCGCCCGCCATCAAGGACGAGTTCCGCTACCCGGTGGGCGGCAAGTTTGTCGTCACCCGCACGCGGGACGGCGGCAAGACGGCCGAGGTGCTGGACAAGGGCCTGCCGCAGGCGTCGTCCTACGACCTGGTCTACCGCCACGGGCTCGACGTGGACGAGACCGGCGACGTGCTCGCCATGGGATCGACCTCGGGCGGCCTGTGGACCAGCGCCGACGCCGGCGACAGCTGGACCCTGCTGCCGGACCGCCTGCCGCCGGTCTACGCGGTGCGGTTCACGACGGCGTGACGTTCACGCCGGCCGGCTGCGCCGGGCCAAGTGGGCGAAGTACTTGTCCGGCACGCGGGCGATGGACTGCAGGATGAATACGTCGGTGGTGCCGAACTGCTTGTCGACCACCGCGCCGTCGCCCATGTAGCAGCCGCAGCGCAGATAGCCCTTGATCAGCGGCGGCAGCGCCTTGACCACGTCGCGCTCGCGTATCTGGTCGGCGGCCATCATGTTCATCTCGATATGCCGGGACGGCACCGCGTAGACGCACAGTTCCTCGGGCGCCCGGAAGTTATGGTAGAGGTAGGACAGCGCCTCGGCATGTTCGGCGATGTCGGTGCCGGGAAGGCTGGCGCAGCCGAACAGGTACGACACCTGGTGGTCGTAGACATACTGGGCGATGCCCTTCCACAGAAACTGGATGGTGGCGTTCGAGCGGTATTCCGCGCGCACGCAGGAGCGGCCCAGCTCGAGGAACTGGCCGTGCTGGCGCGCCGTGTGTTCGTCGCGGCCCATGAACAGCGGGCTGAGATCATATTCGGAGGCCGAATAGAAGCCGTCATTGGCGAGGGCGACCTCCTCGCGCAACAGGCGGTAGGTGCCCACCACGGCCTCTTCGGCCGGCAGCGAATGGTCGATCACCAGCAGGTGGTCGCAGACCGGGTCGAATTCGTCGACATCCAGCTTGTCGCGCGCCATCTGGGCGTTCGCGGCCGCGCCGAGCTCTTCGTAGAAGACCCGGTAGCGGAGGTGTTGCGCGGCGATGATTTCGGCTTCGTCCTGGGCTAAACGCACTTCAAGTTGAGCCGGTCTGGTGGCTAGAACAGCGATGACAACACCTTTGTTGTTGTGGCTTCCCAGAGAGACCGGGCGACCATATCACAAACGGTCGAAGCCGGGCATGAACTTTCAATTAAGCGCCGGAGGTGGCTTCGTAACCGTTCCGAACCGCCGTGTCACCCACCATAACAGCAGCAGACCGGGAATGGCCGCGACCGCCGTTATGCTGAAGAACACCGGCCAGCTGACCGTCTCGGCCAGGTATCCCGACGGCGCCGACAGCAGCGTGCGGCCCACATTCATCAGCGAGGTGAGCAGCGCGTACTGCGTCACTGTGTAGGCGACGTTGCACAGCCCCGACATGTAGGCGATGAACGCCGTGACGCCCATGCCGCTGGCGAAATTCTCGACGGCGATCACGCCGCCCAGCACCCACGGGTCGTTGCCCGCCCAGGCGAGCAGCACGTAGGTGAAGTTGGAGACAAGCTGGGCGATGCCGCCGATCCACAGGCTCTTCATCACGCCCAGCCGGCTGACCATGATCCCACCGAGCACGGCGCCGACGATGGTGGCGACCAGGCCGACGGGCTTGCTGATCAGCCCGACCTGCTCGAGCGAGAAACCCAGCTCCAGGTAAAAGGGTCCGGTCATCATGGACGCCAGCGTGTCGCCCAGCTTGTAGAACAGGACGAGCGCCAGGATGATCATCGAGAACACGCCGAAGCGCCGGAAGAACTCGAGGAACGGCGAGGCCACCGCGCTGTAGAACCAGGCGGCGAGGCCCGCCAGCGCCGGCGGCAGGCCGCTCTGGCGCTCGAGGAATTCTTCGGCCTTCTGTTCCTCGCGCGCGACGTCCTCGGCATTGACCGCCGGTTCGGGCGTGGCGAGGGTCGCGCCAACGCCCACCAGCATCAGCACGGCGACAGCGGCGTAGGCGACCGACCAGCCGACCAGCCCGGCGACGATCAGGATGCCGCTCGCGGTGATCAGCATGGCGATGCGGTAGCCGGTAGTATAGGCGGCGACGCCCGCGCCCTGCTGGCGCTCGTCGAGCAGCTCGATGCGCAGGCCGTCGATGACGATGTCCTGACTGGCGGAGAAGAACGCCACCAGCACCGCGGCGATGGCGGTCATCATCAGGTGGCCGGGTCCGGGGTTGGACGCGGCCATCAGCAGGATGGCGCCAATCAGGCAGATCTGGATGGCAAGCAGCCAGCCGCGCCGCCGGCCCAGCATGCGCGTGAGCGCCGGAAACGGCAGCCGGTCGATGATCGGCGCCCAGACGAATTTGAAGGCGAACGGCAGGGTGACGAGGGTGAACAGGCCGACCTCGCCCTTGTCGGTGCCGGTCGCCGTCAGCCAGTAGGTCAGCGTACCGAACGGCAGCACGAAGGGCAGGCCCGAGGCGAAGCCGAGGAAGAAGAACAGGAAGACCCGGTGCTCGAAGAACACCGCCGATCCGGGCATCCGGTCGATCCAGAGTCGGGGCAGGACGTACGCGGCGGGTTCGGTCATCCAGAGGCACTCTAGATCATTCGGCGGCAAGGGGGAATCGTCCGCGCGCATTCCAGCGCGCTGGCAGCATCCGCCGGATTGTCGTAGCGTTGCGGCTGCAACAAGGAGGCTGCGATGAGGGGTGTTGCGTTGCGCGCTGGCCTGTCTCTGGCAGCCACGATGTTCTGTATTCCCACGGCCGCCGCCCAACCGCAGGGGCGGCCCGACGTGCCGGTGCTGCTGGGCGAGTTCAAGGGCACGCTGCCTTGCGCCGACTGCCAGGGCGTCGAGACCTCGCTGACCCTGATCAAGAAGGATGAGGGGACCGCCGAAGGCAGCTATGTATTGATCGAGATCTTCGTCGGCAAGTCGCCCGATCCGGTGGTGGCCGAAGGCAAATGGACAACCCTGCGCGGCAGCGCGGCCGATCCCGACGACACGGTGTACGAGCTCAATCCGGACAGCCTGGCGTTCCAGCGCCGGGCCTTCCTCAAGGTGAACGACTACGTCATCCGGCTGCTGGGGCCGGGGCTGACCGAGCGGACCGACGGCGTGGCCACCCTGACCTCGCCGCCCGATCCGTTCTACGGCATGCCCAATCCGGCGGCCATCAACTGCGTCAAGATCGGCGGCCGGAGCGTGATCAACACCGGTACGACGGCGGGCGACCAGGGCGTCTGCCGGCTGGCCGACGGGCGGGAATGCGAGGAGTTCGGCGTGCTCCGCGATCACCGCTGCTTCGACCCGGCCAAGCCGCGCCCGCAGCGCCGGCCGCCGTCGAAGGAAGACGACAGCGCCCCGAACTACTGACGCGGGAACGAACCGTCAGATTTCGATCTGGGAACCCAGCTCGACCACGCGGTTCGCGGGGATCTCGAAGAAATCCATGGCGCTGGTGGCGTTGCGGGTCATCCACGCGAACAGGGATTCCCGCCACATGGCCATGCCCGGCCGCACGCTGGGGATGATGGTCTCGCGCCCCAGGAAGAACGACGTCTGCATCATGTTGCACTTCAACCCGCGGTTACCGGCGAGCCGCAGGGCGCGTGGCACGTCCGGGTCCTGCAGGAAGCCGTAGTGGTAGACGACGCGGTAGAAGCCGTCGCTGAGTTCGGTGACCTCCAGCGCCTCTTCGTTGTTGAGGCGCGGTACTTCCTCGATCTGCATGGTCATGAACACGTTCATCTCGTGCAGGACCTTGTTGTGCTTGAGGTTGTGCAGCAGGGCGTGAGGCACGCCCTGGGAATTGCCCGACATGTAGACCGCGGCGCCCTGCACCCGGGTGATCTTGGGCGACAGCGACGACAGAAAGGTCTCGACCGGGATGGCGTCGCGGGCCTGACCCGCGCGCACCAGCACGCGGCCGCGTTTCCAGGTGGTCAGCAGACCGAACAGAACGAGACCGGCCAATAGCGGGAACCAGCCGCCATCGGGTATCTTGGTGAGGTTGGCGCCGAGGAACGATATATCGACGACGAACAGCACGGCCAGCACCAGGATGCCCTGCCAGCGCGGGATCTTCCAGGCGAGCAGGATGACGAACGACAAAAGCAGGGTGTCGATGAACATGGTGCCGGTGACGGCGACGCCATAGGCGGCGGCCAGGTTGGTGGACGAGCCGAAGCCCAGCACCAGCATGATCACCGCGACCAGCAGCGCCCAGTTGACGAACGGCACGTAGATCTGGCCGATCTCTGCCTCGGACGTGTGCTGCACCTTGAGCCGGGGCAGGTAGCCGAGTTGCACCGCCTGCCGTGTCACCGAGAACGCACCCGAGATCACCGCCTGCGAGGCGATGATGGTCGCCAGCGTGGCCAGGCCCAGTACCGGCCAAAGCGCCCAGTCGGGCGCCAGCCGGTAGAACGGGTTGTCGATGGCCGACGGTTCGCTGATCAGCAGCGCCCCCTGGCCGAAATAGTTGAGGATGAGCGCCGGCAGCACGATGAAGAACCAGCCGCGCCGGATCGGCGGGCGGCCGAAATGGCCCATGTCGGCATAGAGCGCCTCGGCGCCGGTCAGCGCCAGCACCACGGAACCGAGGGCGAGGAACGCAAGCCACTGGTCGAGCACGAAGAACTTCACCGCGTACATCGGATTGAGCGCCCAGAGAATCTCGGGGTGCTTGACGATGCTGGCGGTGCCGAGCGCCGCCAGGGTGAGGAACCAGATCAAGGTGACCGGGCCGAACAGACGGCCCATGGTGGCCGTGCCGTGTTTCTGGACGAGGAAGAGGCAGAACAGAATGACGACCGTGATCGGCACGATGTAGTCGTCGAGCCCGGGCGCAACCACCTTGAGGCCTTCGACCGCGCTGAGCACCGAGATGGCCGGCGTGATCATGCTGTCGCCGTAGAACAGCGCGGCCGCGAAAATGCCCAGCAGCGCCACGATAGGCACGAAGCGCGTTCCCTGAACCAGATTGCTCACGAGCGTCAGCAGCGCCAGGCTGCCGCCCTCGCCCTTGTTG
>JBKJNE010000118.1:0-2537 GCA_046596015.1 Alphaproteobacteria bacterium | reverse complement strand
GCGGGTTTCACCCTTCGCCGACATCCGCGATGCCGGCGGCCTGCTGCAGCGGGCCGGCTTCGCGCTGCCGGTGGCCGACGTGGAAAGGATCACCGTGGATTACGCCGACGCCTTCAGCCTGATGCGCGACCTGCAGGGCATGGGCGAGGCGAACGCCGTGATCGAGCGCCACAAGGCGCCGCTGAAGCGCAGAACGCTGGTCGCGGCCATGGAAGCCTATCACGACCTCTACACCCGGCGGGACGGCCGCATCCCCGCCACCTTCGATATCGTCTTCCTGACCGGCTGGGCGCCGCACGAAAGTCAGCAGAAGCCACTGGCGCCCGGCAGTGCTACAATGCGTCTCGCCCAGGTTCTGGGCACTCAAGAACACTCGACCGGGGAAAAAACCTCACCCCGGCCCTGGAAACGCCCCTAACGGCACCGATGTACGTTTAGTAAGCAACGACAAAGGGTTAGGTGCGACATGCATGGAAAGAAAATCAAGTCCTGGATCGCGATCGCGGACAGCGCCAAGGCGCGGATCTATTCGACCTCCGGTTCCGGACTGAAACTCAAGCTGGTCCACGAGCTGGATTCCGAGGCGGCCCGCCGGCTGACGCAGGATCTGGTCACGGACAAGCCCGGCCGCAGTTTCTCCAGCGCCGGCCCCCGGCGCTCCAGCATAGAGCCGCACAGCAATCCGCAGTCCATGGAAAAGCACAAATTCGTCAAGGATCTGGTCGGCTATCTTGATGCCGCCGCCCTGAACGGCAAATTCGACGATCTGTTCCTGGTGGCCGCGCCGCGGACGCTGGGCGAAATCCGCAAACTGTCCAACGGCCACATCGGCGCCCGGTTGCGCGCCGAGCTGGGCAAGGACCTCACCAACGTCCCCGAGCCGGAGCTGCCCAAGCACCTGGCGTCCCTCAATATCGGCAAACCGGGGCTTTCGAACTAGCGGCGCATCACGCCGTAAGGCAGCGGCGACCACACGACCGCGCGCACGCCGGCTTCGGCCAGCGCGCGGTTGGTCCACTGGTTGCATGTCATGAACATGCTGTAAGCCCCTGCTCCTTCGTAGAAATTATCGGTCGCACCGTAGCCCTTTCCGGGCAGGATGCGCACGGGTCCGGGCGCAAATCCCGCCCTGATCGAGCGGACGAGCCTCGCATACTGGGCTTTCGAGATCGTCAGCCGGACGGCATCCCGCCGCGGCGACCGCCACTCGGCGACATGCATCAGCGTCGGCCGCCACAGCAGAGAGTTCATACCGATGGTGACGCGGAAATCCGCCCAGGTCGGGATCTGCAGATAGAAGTCCCGCTCACCCCAGCCGAACACCAGATAGTCCGTGTCGGGCCGGGTCATCAGCCCCTCTGCCCGCCAGTCCTTGATGTCGTTGACGACCGGCACGGCGATGTCCGCGTGGATGCCATTGGACGACAGGAAAATCTCTATCCCATCAGGTGTTTGTGTGAAATTCCTGTTGACCGGGACGAACATCGTGACGGCGGCGACCGCCCAGTACAGCAGCACGGCGCCGGCGATGCCGCCCAGCAGGCGGACCAGCCAGCGCCACGGCTTCACAACAGGTCCCGCAACATCGCGACCAGCGGCACGTCGGCGGGCGGCATGGGATAGTCGGACAGCCGGGTGGCGCGCACCCATTTGAGCGCCGCATGTTCACGCGCCACGGGCGTCCGCTGCCACTTGCGGCAGACGAACAGCGGCATCAACAGGTGGAAGGTTTCGTAGGTATGCGAGGCGAAGGTGAACGGCGCCAGGCAGCTCGCCCAGGTCTCGATGCCCAGTTCCTCCTCCAGCTCGCGGATCAGCGCGGCCTCGGGCGTTTCGCCCGGCTCGACCTTGCCGCCGGGGAACTCCCACAGCCCGGCCATCGACTTACCCTCGGGCCGCTGGGCGATCAGCACGCGGCCGTCCACGTCCACCAGCGCCACGGCGGCGACGAGCACGATCGGTTTCGGGTCGCTCACGGGCTCAGCTCCAGGAGTCGCGTTCCAGCCGGTAATAATGCACGTCGCCTTCGCCGTCACGCAGCCGGTAGCGGCGCATGCCCTTCCAGTGGAAGCCGGCCTTCTCCAGCACCCGGCACGAGCGATCGTTACCCTGCATCACGCCGGCCCACAGATGGTCCAGTCCATAATGTGAGAAAACACATGCGGAAATCCCCCTAACGGCTTCCGTTGCATAACCATTCCCCCAGAACGGCTGGCCGAACCAATAGCCCACCTCGTTGTCGTCGAAGCTGACGCCGACGCCGCCCATCACAGCACCGTCGTCACGCCGGATCACCACATAGGGCAGCCCGCGCCGCCACCAGCGGATGCGCCGCGCGATGCCGAGCCAGTCCCTGGCGTCCTTGTCGGTATAGGGATAGGGCGCGCGCGACAGCCAGCGCGCCACCTCCCAGTCGCCGATCAGCGCCGGGATGAACGGCAGGTCGGCGCGCTTGTAGGGGCGCAAGACGAGACGGTCCGTCTCGATTCGTCGGCTTATGGCGATCAACTGCGGTAGTCGGCGTTGATGGCGATGTA
>JBKJNE010000097.1:0-7887 GCA_046596015.1 Alphaproteobacteria bacterium | reverse complement strand
CGCAACGCCGTCCAGCATCAGCCGGTGAAGGATGCCGGGCGTCAGCGCCAGCAGCGCGTCCGCTTTCTCCGCCTGCCGCGCCGTGGTCACCAGCGCCGACGATCCGCTATCGCCGATCACATAGGCGGCCTCCTCGGCGGTCAGCAGCGTGCTGATCGGCGTGAAGTACAGCCCGGCGCTTTGCGCGCCCCAGGCGACCTCGAAGAACCGCCGGTGGTTCTCGATCACCAGGGCGACGCCGTCGCCGCGCTTCAGGCCCAGGTCGCGGAACAGCCGCGCGCACCGCGCCGCGCCTTGCGCCAGCGCGGCATAGCTGACCGTCTCGCCGGTTCCGGCCATGACGATGGCGGGCTTGTCCGGATGCGCCGCCGCGTGATGGCGCGGATGGAACACCTCAGATCGGGTCCCAGTTGAACACGTCCGGTGAGCGTTCCAGCTTGTAGAGGCTGGGCCGCAGCGCGGGCAGCGCGGTCTTCAGGCAGGATTCCACCGTCCAGCCCTCGTTGGTGTGCACGCTGCGGATCGGCCGCGGCTGGCTGAACAGCACGATCTCGTTCTTGCGCACGCCGAAGATCTGGGCGGTGACGTCGCTGGCCTCGTCGGTCATCAGCGACACCACGAACGGCGCGATCTTCTCCGGCCCCATTTGCTTGACGATGCGCAGCCGCTCCTCGTTGGCGTCGGTCTGCGGGATCGTCGCCACCATGCGCGTGTAGGCGAACGGCGCGATGCAGTTGGAGCGCACGCCGAAGCGCTGCATGTCGATGGCGATGCACTTCGACAGGCCGGCCACGCCCAGCTTGGCCGCGCCGTAGTTCACCTGCGCGATGTTGCCGATCAGGCCGCTGGTCGAGGTCATGTGCACGAAGCAGCCGCTGCCCTGGTCCTTGAAATGCGGCGCGGCGGCGCGCGAGACGTTGAACGTGCCGGTCAAATTGACCTGCTCGACCAGCTGCCAGTCTTTCAGCTCCATCTTGTGGAAGATGGTGTCGCGCAGGATGCCAGCGTTGTTCACCACCACGTCGATCCGGCCCCAGGCGTCGAGCGCCTGCTGTACAAGGGCTTGGGCATCGTCCCAGCTGGCCACGCTGCCGAAATTGGCGAGCGCCGTGCCGCCCGAGGCGTTGATCTCGTCGGCGACGACCTGCGCCGCCCGCGCATCGGCGCCTTCGCCCGCCGCGCTGCCGCCCAGGTCGTTGACCACCACCTTGGCGCCGTGGCTGGCCGCCAGCTTGGCGATGTTCGATCCGATGGCGCCGCCCGCGCCGGTAACGATGACCACGCGTCCATCAAGCAGCTTTGCCATGTGTTTCCTCCCCAGGCTGGCGCAACCACGGCCAGATAATATGCATGTGTACTAAACTGTCCAACCCGATGTACCAGGGGCGTGCTGTCAATCGCGTCATTGACCACCTGTCGCCCTGCAACGCTCAAAGGGGAGACACCCGCATCGACATGGAGCTGCCACGTTGCGCACGCAACCACGCGCGGCTACCGCCGCACCTCATACCCAACCTTCTCCCGGTCCCACGTATCCGTGGTCACGCCTTCCTCGCGCAGCTTGTATTTCTCGATGCGCTCCGAGGTGTTCTTGGGCAGCGCGGCGGCGAAGCGCACATAGC
The DNA here is from genome assembly GCA_046596015.1 of Alphaproteobacteria bacterium. Taxonomy (GTDB): domain Bacteria; phylum Pseudomonadota; class Alphaproteobacteria; order SMXS01; family SMXS01; genus RI-34. The sequence goes on along the minus strand of JBKJNE010000097.1, from coordinate 6,265 downwards.
GTGGCACGGCGAACCAGGGCAGCCGCTCCTGCAGCCGGTCGAGGATCGCCGCCGGCTGGAGCGAGGCGCCGGGCTTGGCCACGATCACCGTCATCACCTCCTCCTCGGACAGCTCCGACGGCACGCCGAACACCGCCGATTCCTGCACGCCCTCGATCCGGTCGATGACCTTCTCCACCTCCCACGACGAGATGTTCTCGCCGCGCCGGCGGATCGCATCCTTCACCCGGTCCACGTAATAGAAATAGCCGTCCTCGTCGGTCCGGCCCCGGTCGCCGGTGTGGAACCACAAATTGCGGAACGCCTTCACCGTGGCCTCCGGCATCCGGTAGTACTCCTTGAACATGGCGTCGGGCTCGCGCGGCCGGGCGACGATCTCGCCGTCGACGCCGGGCGGGCAGGGACGGCCGTCGTCGTCCTGGATCTGCACCTCGTAGAGCGGCACCGGCTTGCCGCACGATCCCAGCCGGAAACCCTCGACCGTGTTCAGCGTCACCGTGCCCAGCTCGGTCGAGCCGTAGACCTCGATCAGCCGCAGCCCGAAGCGCGCCTCGAACTCCTTGCAGATCGTCGCGGGCGCCGGCGCGCCATAGGCGCGGCGCACCAGATTGTCGGTGTCGTCTACGCGCGGCGGCTGCTTGTGCAGCATCATCAGCAGCGCGCCCATGTAGTTGAACGCGGTCACGCCGTCGCGCCGGCAGATGTCCCAGAAGCCCGACGCCGAGAACCGCGCATGCAGCACCGCCTCGGCATCGGCCAGCATGGCGGCCAGCACCGTCAGGTAGCGGGCATTGGCGTGGAACAGCGGGAAGGTGCTGAACAGCACGTCCTCGGGGCCGTAGTCCATGGCGCGAACGCAGATCTTCGCCATCTCGAAATGGGAATGGTGGCTCAGCACCGCGCCCTTCGACGGCCCGGTCGTACCCGAGGTGAACAGGATCACCGTCGGATCGTTCGGTCCCTGCCGCTTCGCCGGACGCACTTCCCGCCCGGCCGCGACCAGATCGTCCAGAAGGTGCCCGGCGAGGCCCGGAAGGGATGGCGCCGCCGCGCCGGTCAGCACTACATGGCCCAGCAGCGGCAGATCCTCGCCGGCCACCGCCTCGATCCGCTCCAGCCACTCCGGCGCGGTCACCACGGCGCGGCATTCGGCAAGCCTGAGCTGATGCACCAGCAGGTCGCCCTTCAGCCCGGTGTTGAGCGGCACCTCAATCAGCGCGGCGCGCGTCAGCGCCATCCAGGTCCGCAGGTACTCCGGGCCGTTGGCCAGCATCACCGCGACCTTGTCGCCCGGTGCCAGGCCCAGCGCCAGCAGGGCGTCGGCCAACTTTGTCGCATCCCGGTCGAGCACCCCGTAGGTCAGCGCGCTCTCGTCCTGGAAGCGGATCAGCCGACGGTCCGGGTTCCGCGCCGCGCGGGCGGTCAGGATGGCGTCGATGGTGGATTCGCCGGTGTACATGACGTTACTTCGGCCAAGGCTACTTGGGTAAATCGGCCTTGTCGCGGATGCCGGCGAACTGGCCGTTCTCCAGCACGTAATACTTGCTGCCGTGCGGCGCGAACTGGCCTTCTCCCGCGATTCCCGGCAGGTCGCGCAGCCGCGTGCGGGCCTGCTCCGGCATCTCCAGCAGCTCGATGATGTTGCCGAACGGGTCGCGGCAGTAATGGATCTTGGCGCCGCCCGGCCGCGCATTGGTCAGCGGCTTGATCACCGAGCCGCCCGCCGCCAGGAACTTCTTCAGCACCGCGTCGAAGTCGCTGACCTGGAAGGCCAGATGGGTATAGCCATGGTCCGACGCGCGCCGGTCGCTGGCGAAGCCGTTGGACGCCGGCGTGCGGTATTTCCAGATTTCCAGATAGGTGTTGGCGCCGCGCAGCATGTAGCTGTCCGCCGAGGACTCGTCCATGCCCACATAGGCGTTCACGTCGGCGTTGCCCTCGTCCCAGTTGTCGACGCCGATCACCTCGAAGCCGAACACGTCCTCGTAGAATTTCCGGCCCGCCTCCAGGTCGGGCACGTTGACGCCCACATGGTGGATGCCGCAGATCAGTGACGTCATGGTCTTTCCCCGTTTCGTGTTCGTCCGAACGCTAACACCGCCCGATGAAGCGGGCGCGCGAAAATTTCGGTGTCTTTTGATCTCGCCCATCCGATGATCGCGCGGGACCACGCGAGGAGGAAGCCATGGCCGATACCAGGATCGCCGACGAACTGGCCGTCCGCGGCATGATCGAGCGCTATTCGGACGCCGTCTGCCGCCACGACGCCGCCGCCATCGAGCCGCTGTGGGCCGAGGACGCCCGCTGGAGCGTGCCCGACATGCCCGAACTGGCCGAGGTGAAGGGCCGGGCGGCGATCATGGAGAAGTTCCGCGCGGCGCAGGAATTCTTTCCCTTCACCTTCCTGATCTGCGTCCCCGGCTATATCGACATCCACCACGACCGGGCAATCGCCCGCAGCTACACCACCGAGATCATCCGCGACAGGGACGGCAACACCCGCCGTGCCGCCGGCGTCTATGAAGATGTGCTCGCCAAGCGCAACGGCAAGTGGCTGTTCACCGAGCGGGTCTGGCGGCTGCTGGACGCGGCGTAGGCGGCGGCCTTTGGCCTTGTACAGTCCCACATAAGATGTATATTAAATATATCTTATAAAGGCCTGTGCCATGGACCTGCGCGATACCCTTTCCGAAGAACGCCTTGCCGAGCTGGTCGACCGCTTCTACGCGAAGGTCCGCGCCGATGCGTCGATAGGCCCGCTGTTCAACCGGTCCGTGGAAGACTGGCCCCTTCATCTCGAGAAACTGGCCGCGTTCTGGTCGTCCGTCATGCTGACGAGCGGCCGATACAAGGGCAATCCGGTCGCCGAGCACCTCAAGCACATGGGGTCGATCACGCCCGCCATGTTCGATCGCTGGCTCGCGCTCTGGGCCGAGACAACCTCGGAGCTGTTCGACCCCGAGATCGCTCGCCAGTTCCAGGAGAAGGCCGCCCGCATCGCCGAGAGCCTGCAGCTTGCCCAGAAGTTTCATGGCGGGATCCCCACGGTTGCCGCGCCGGCGCGCCCGGCCGCCCGCAGCGATACGCCGTACCGCTCGACGCCGGTGTTCGATCAGGATTCCCTGCCCGGGGCGCTGCGGCGCGAACATCGCACCAAGGCCGGGACCTGGGGCGTCATCCGCGTATTGTCCGGCAAGCTGCGGCTGCACATGGCCGAGAGTGGCGAGGTCGAGGAACTCTCGGAGGATCGCCCCGGCATCGTCGCCCCGGAGCAGACCCATTGGGTCGAGCCGCTCGGCCCGTTCCGCATGCAGGTGGACTTCCATAACGCGCCGCCGGCCGTGACCCGGCCGGGAGGCTGACATGACCTATGTCGTCACCGAAGCCTGTATCGGCGTGAAGGGCGAGGGCTGCATGGAAGTCTGCCCGGAATACGCGATCTTTTCCGAGCCGGCGGACGACATGTCGTTCATCGACCCGAACAAGTGCACGGATTGCGGCGTATGCATGGTGGCCTGCGTGGTCGGCGCCATCTATCCGGGCAACGCGCTGCCGGCATCGTCGCGCGAATTTCTCGGCCTCAACGACTACTGGTTCAAGCACAAGACCGGCGTACGCGCCCGGGTGCGCGAGATCGGCGTCGCCCTCAGCCAACTTGTCTAGTAGCCCGCGTCGCGGTTGATCGGGTTCAGCAGCTCCCCGCCGCTCTGGAAGCACTCGATGTTCTCGACGATCAACGAGCCGATGGCGTCGAACGGGTTGCCGCCCTTGCCCCACGACATGTGCGGTGTCAGCCGCACCCTGGGATGGCTGTAGAACGGGTGGCCGTTGGGCAGCGGCTCCGGATCGGTGACGTCGAGCGTCGCCATGCGCAGATGGCCGTTGTCGAGCGCGTCCAGCAGGGCGTCCTGGTTCACCAGTGGACCGCGGGCGATGTTCACGAAATGCGCGCCCTGCTTCATTTTCGCGAAGGCGTCGCGGTTCATCATGCCGCGCGTTTCCGGCGTCAGCGGCGCGGCCAGCACCAGATGGTCCGACTGGGCCAGCACCTCGTCGAGCGTCGCGTATTGCGCGGCCGCGCCTGGCGGCAACGCGCCGCCGCGGCTGGTTGCCAGCACCCTGGCGCCGAACGGCGCGGCGCGCTGCGCCACCGCCTGGCCGATGGTGCCGAAGCCAACGATGCCGACGGTCTTGCCCTCGATGGTGCCCAGCGGGTTCTGCTGCATGTGGTGCCACTCGTCGCCCCTGTCGATCCACACCTCGGGGAAGCGCTTCTCCAGCGCCAGGATGCTGGCGATAGCGAACTCGGCGATGGCGTTGGACTGGACCCCCCGGCCGCAGGTGGCGTGTTCGACCTCGAACACCCACTTGGGATAATCGTCGATGCCGGTCGAGACGGCCTGTACCCAGCGCAGGCCGAAGGGCCAGCCGTTCGGCTTCACCTCGGGATAGTGGATGCCCGCATGCGGCGGCAGCAGGATCATGGCGGTCGCGTCCGCTGGCACCTGCCAGTGGTCGGGCGCCTTCGGCGTGCTGGCCAGGGCCACGCCCTCGGGCAACTTCGGCTCGAGCTGCCGCACGATCCCGTCGGGCAGGTGATGGGCGATAACGAGGGTCATGGAGCGCTCCCGGATTCGATTGGCGCTCACTCTAGAAAGTTCACGCGTGCTTGCGCCAGAGCGTTCTACTATCGTCCCGCGCGGTAACGTCTCGGGGAGGATGGCGATGGACCTGGCATTCGCGGACACGGACGAGGCGTTCCGGCTGGAAGCGCGCGACTTCTTCGAGCAGCGCTACCCCAAGGACATCCTCGACAAGGTCCGGCGCGGCCAGACGCTGGGCAAGGAAGACCTGGTGCGCTCCGAGAAGGCCTATTACGCCGAAGGCTGGAGCGCCGTCAACTGGCCGGTGGAATATGGCGGCACCGGCTGGAGCGTCACCCAGAAATACATCTTCGACGAGGAGCGCGAGCGCGTCGGCGCGCCGTCGGTCGTGCCCATGGGCCTGCTCTATGTGGCGCCGGTGATCTACACCTTCGGTAGCCCGGAACAGAAGCAGCGTTTCCTCCCCGGCATCCTGGCCAGCGACGTGTTCTGGGCGCAGGGCTATTCCGAGCCGGGCGCGGGCTCGGATCTGGCGTCGCTGCAGACCCGTGCGGTGCGCGACGGCGACGACTACCTGGTGAACGGCGTCAAGATCTGGACGTCGCAGGCCCACTACGCCGACTGGATCTTCTGCCTGGTGCGGACCTCCACCGAGGGCAAGCCGCAGGAAGGCATCACCTTCCTGTGCATGGACATGAAGACGCCGGGCATCACCGTGCGGCCGATCATCGGCATCGACGGCGGCCACTATCTCAACCAGGTGTTCTTCGAGGACGTCCGCGTGCCGGTGGAAAACCGCATCGGCGAGGAGAACAAGGGCTGGGACTACGCCAAGTACCTGTTGACCCACGAGCGCACCTCCTACGCCCACGTCGCGCGCAAGAAGATGGACATGGCGCGTCTGAAGCAGCTCGCCCGCACCATCACCGCGGACGGCCGCACGCTGGGCGACGATCCGCTGTTCCGGCACAAGATGGCCGAGGCCGACGTGGCGCTGGCCGCGCTGGAGATGACCGTGCTGCGCGCCATCGCCGCGCTGTCGTCGGGCGAGGCGCCCGGCAACGAATCCTCGATCCTGAAGATCATGGCCACCGAGCGCGCCCAGCAGGTCACCGAGCTGTTCGTCGAGCTCGGCGGTCTCTACAGCGCCCAGTTCGTCACCGACCGCAGCCGCCCGGACTGGAACTCCAATTCCGGCATTCCGGACTGGGTCTCGCCGTCCGTCGCGAACTATCTGTTCACCCGCGCCCAGACCATCTATGGCGGTGCCACGGAGGTGCAGAAGAACGTGATCGCCAAGCAGGTGCTGCGACTGCCTTAAGATTTGTTGTTATCGACGTCCTGCACCCCGCAAATTTGGCAGACTTTGACAAAGACTGCCATTTTGGGCATGATGGAAGGGAGAGAAAGGACGGTTTCAATGGCATCGATGAACGTATCGCTCCCTGATCCACTGAAGGCGTGGGTGGAAGCGCAGGCGAAAACGGGCCGCTACGCGAATGCGAGCGATTATGTCCGCGATCTGATCCGCCGTGACCAGGACCGCACCAACAGGATCGATGCGCTCCAGAAGCTGATCACGGAAGGCATCGAAAGCGGCGAACCGCAAGACCTCGATCTTCCGGCCCTTCTTGCAAAGGCGCGGGCAAAACATGAGCGCA
>JBKJNE010000080.1:0-2736 GCA_046596015.1 Alphaproteobacteria bacterium | reverse complement strand
AGTTTCATAACCAAGCGTAGCGTCGGATTTCCCGATGGGCTACGGTTACACACCAAATGAAGAAGCCGCCGGCACTGCCGCGGACGCATGGGAGGACTTTGAGCGTTGACGGCGACGAGCGTTGAAGCATTGCCCGCAGCAACCGAAGTGCAGCGCCCACCGCGCCGCCTTGCCGCGCCGCTATGGGTGGCAGCGCTCCTTCTCCTGCTGACATTCCTGGTAATCTACCCGCTGCTGATGCTGGTGTTCGGAGCGCTCAGCGACTCCAATCCGGTGATCGACGGCTTCGGCAAGTTCAAGCCGTCGGCCAAGCATTTCCTCGAAGTGCTGGGCAACGAGAACGTCCACCTCGCCTTCTTCAACGCGCTCGCCGCCTGCGGCGGCGGCACCATCCTGGCGGTGGTGATCGGCCTTGCCTTCTCGTGGATCGTCGTGCGCACCAACACGCCATTCAAGGGCTTCATCGCCGGTGCCAGCTTGATCCCGCTGTTCGTGCCGCCGCTAGTCGCGGGCGTCGCCTGGGGCATCCTGGGCTCACCCAAGACCGGCCTGCTCAATACCGCGCTGAAATGGATGAACATCGACTTCCGCTTCAATTTCTATTCGATGTCGGGCCTCATCATCGTCTTCGGCATGTATTACGCGCCCTATGTCTACATGTTCACCGCTTCGGCGCTCAAGAACATGGACCCGAGCCTCGAGGAAGCCTCCGAAGTGGCGGGCGCCAGCGCCTTCACGACGATCTTCACCGTTACCTTTCCGCTGATTGCGCCCGCCATCCTGGCGGGTTCGCTGCTGTCGTTCGTGGTGATGCTGGGCATCTACGGCGTGCCCGCGGCGCTGGGTGCGCCGGCCAACATCAACGTGCTCACGACTTACATCTTCCAGCTCACGGCCTGGAGTCCACCCCTCTACAACACAGCCGCGGCCGTCGCGATTCTGCTGATGGCCGTGACCGCCATCCTGGTCTGGGCCCAGCAGAGGATTTTATCCGGGCGCAGCTTCGCCACCGTCGCCGGCAAGGCGTTCCGACCGCGCAGCCTCAATCTCGGCAAGTGGCGCTGGTTCACCTTCGGGCTGGCACTGACCTACCTGATGATCGTGGTCGTGCTGCCGACTTTGGCGCTCGTCATCGCCGCTTTCCGCAAGTTCATGTTCTTCAAGGATTTCGACGCGCTGTTCGACATGCGCCAGTACAGCTGGGTCCACTTCAACAGCGTGTTCGACAATCCACTGACCATGCTGTCGATCTGGAATACGCTGAAGGTCGGCGTCATCACGGCGGTCATCGGCGGCGTGCTGGCCTTCGCCATCGGCTACACCGTCTTCCGTACCCAGGTCGCGGGCCGCAAGTCGATCGACCTGCTCTCGACCGTGCCCGTCGCGATTCCTGGCCTGGTCATCGGCGTCGCTTATCTGTGGGCGTGGATCGGCCTGCCTGGCGGCCTTTACGGCACGATCTGGATCCTGGCGCTGGCCTTCGTCGCGCGGTTCATTCCGGACACGGTGAAGGCGCTGTCGACATCGTTCCTCCAGATCCACAGGGAACTCGAGGAGGCCGCATGGATCTGCGGCCGCGGCCTGCTCGGCACCATCCGCACCATCGTGCTGCCGCTGGCGCGGCCAGGCGTGGTGGCGTCGATGACGCTGCTGTTCGTCTTGGCGATCCGCGAGCTCGGGTCTTCCCTCTTCCTTTACACCAGCGACACGACCGTGATGGCCGTGCTGCTGCTCGACTATTACGAAGGCGGCAACACCGGCAAGACCGCCGCCTTCAGCCTGGTGCAGACCGCGATTCTCGCGGTCCTGCTGAGCTTCACGACCTGGCTATCGCGCGAAACGACACAGAGCGCCCGCTTCAACTAGCGAAACGACGACAACTGGAGGAGACGACCGATGATGCGCAGGATGACTATTGTGACCGTCTTTGGATTGGCGGTCTCCCTGGCCGGAATGCCGGCCTCGGCCCAGAACGAATTCGGCTCCAAGGAGCTTATCGCGGCGGCCGAGAAGGAAGGCGCACTCACCTACTACACCGCCAACTTCGCCGAGACGGAGCAGGAGGTGATCAAGGAGTTCAACAAGCGCTTCCCCAAGATCAAGGTGTCGATGGTCCGCGCACCGGGCGGCCAGCTCATCACCCGCATCAAGACCGAAGCGGCAGCCGGAAAGCTCGCGGCCGACGTGGTCGACCATTCCGACCGCGGCCTGATGAAGGAACTGGAAGACCTCTTCCAGGACTACGCGCCACCCAACGCCGCCGACTATCGGCCCGACGCGCTGGTGTCGCCGAAGTTCTGGCCCGGCGTCACGCTGGGTTGGGCGATCGCCTACAACACGGCGATCGTGAAGAACCCTCCCAAGACCTGGATGGATCTCACCAAGCCCGAGTACAAGGGCAAGCTGATCGGCCAGGTCGTCGCCCCGTCGGGCGGCACGACCTGGACGCGCACGATGTTCGAGCGCCAGGTGCTGGGTGAGGATTACTGGAAGAAGCAGGCCGAACTCGGCATTGCGATGTATCCGTCGGGCGCACCGCTCTCCGACGCGCTGGTGCGCGGCGAGGTCTCGATCGCGCCGCTGCTCTACAACATCATCTACACCAAGATCGTCGAGGGTGCGCCGGCCGAGGCGATCTTTGCACCTGAGGGCGTGCCGATCATCCCCTACGCCGACGGCATCACCAAGACGGCGAAGAGCCCCAATGCCGCCAAGCTGTTCATGAACTGGCGCCTG
>JBKJNE010000040.1:0-6820 GCA_046596015.1 Alphaproteobacteria bacterium | reverse complement strand
CCGGTCGGCGTCGAGCAGCTCACCACCTTCAAATATGTGGTCAAGGGTGACGGCCAGATCCGTCCCTGAGCCGCGCCCGATCAATCCGCTGTCGCCTATATGGCGTGGGCGGCGGATCGGTTTGCTTGGCGGCTCGTTCAATCCGGCCCACCGGGCGCACCTGCTGGTAAGCCAGACGGCGATCAACCGGCTGGGGCTGGACGAGGTGTGGTGGCTGGTGTCGCCGCAGAACCCGCTGAAGCCCGCGGCCGAGATGGCGCCGCTGGCCGAAAGGCTGACCGAGGCGCGCCGCGTGGCGGCCGGAAAGCGCATCCGGCCCACCGACATCGAATCGGCGCTCGGCACCCGATTCACCGTCGATACCCTGGCCGCCCTGCGCCGCCGCTTCCCGCTGACCCGGTTCGTCTGGCTGATGGGAGCCGATAATTTACAGCAGGTTACGCGCTGGAAGGGTTGGCCGGACATCTTCCGGCTCGCCCCGGTTGCGATTTTCGGCCGACCAAACTATTCTCTGCCGGCAATGTCCAGCACGGCGGCGAAAAGATTCGGCACGCGGCGCATCCCGGTGGAGCGTGCGCGCGACTTGGCGGGGATGGTTCCCCCGGCATGGACTTTCATCCATTTGAGGCACGAACCCACCTCGGCGACCGCCATCCGCGCGGCCCGGCGTGCCCATGACAGGAGCAGTGTAGATTAGTACACAGCAACGCACGACTTCCACGGACCCGCTCCTTTCGCTGATCCAGAAGTCCCTCGATGACGACCAGGCATCCGAAGTCGTCACCATCGATCTCCGAGGCAAGACCAGTCTGGCCGACTACATGCTGATCGCCACGGGGCGCTCGGCACGGCACGTCACGGCCGTCGCCGAGCATCTGGGCGAGAACCTGCGCGCCAGCGGCCACAAGCATTTCCAGATCGAGGGCCTGCCGGCTGCCGACTGGGTGCTGATCGACGCCGGCGACGTGATCGTGCACCTGTTCCGCCCGGAGGTGCGCTCGTTCTACAATCTGGAAAAGATGTGGTCGCCCGCGCTGATCGACGAGCTCGAGACGGCGTCCTAGGCCTCCATGAACCTGGCCATCCTCGCGGTCGGCCGTGCCAAGCCGGGCGCGGAGCGCGAGCTGTTCGAGGATTACCGCAAGCGCCTGCCCTGGAAGCTCGACATGGTCGAGGTCGAGGAAAAGCGCCCGCTGGACGTCGCTACCCTGCGTGACCGCGAAGCCGTCCTGCTGCTCGCCAAGGTGCCGGACGGCGCGCTCGTCGTCGCACTGGACCAGCGCGGCCAGGCCGTCACCAGCGAAGTCCTGTCACAGAAAATCGCGGCGTGGCGCGACGCCGGAAAGTCCCGCGTCTGCTTCCTGATCGGCGGCGCCACCGGGCACGGCGACGCGGTGCGCGAGCGGGCGGATTTCCTGTTTTCATTGGGCAATTTGACATGGCCGCACATGCTGGTTCGCGCTATGTTGGCCGAGCAATTGTACCGGGCCTGGAGCATATCGGCGAACCACCCCTACCACCGGGCCGGCTGACGCCTATTTACGGTAACAAACGATCCTTGAAAGAACGATGACCCAAACCCCTTCTGCGAACCGGCGGCCGCGTCCCGCCGTTTTGTGCATCCTGGACGGCTGGGGCCACCGGACCGAGCGCGAGAACAACGCGTTCCTGCTGGCGCGCACGCCCAACCTGACCCGGCTGATCGAGACCGGGCCGCATGCGCTGCTCGACACCTCGGGACAGGCGGTCGGCCTGCCCGACGGCCAGATGGGCAATTCGGAAGTGGGCCACATGAATTTGGGCGGCGGCCGGGTGCTGGTACAGGACCTGCCGAAGATCGACGTCGCCATCCTGAACGGCTCGCTGGCGCGCAATGAGTTGCTGCAGGCCGGCATCGCCAGGGTCAAGGCGTCGGGCGGCGCGTTCCACGTCATGGGGCTGCTGTCGCCGGGCGGCGTGCATTCCCACCAGGACCATCTGGTGGCGCTGGCGAAGATCATCAGCGAGGTCGGCGTGCCCGTGGTGCTGCACGGCTTCATGGACGGGCGCGATACGCCGCCGTCGAGCGGCCGCGACTTCGCCGCCGAGGTCGAGGCCGCCATCGCGCCGCTGAAGAATGCGCGCTTCGGCACCGTCGGCGGCCGGTTCTACGCCATGGACCGCGACACGCGCTGGGACCGGGTCCAGAAGGCCTATGCGGCGCTGGTGCGCGGCGAAGGCGAGAAGGCCGCCACGGCCGACGCGGCCATCGCAGCCAGCTACGCGGCCGGCGTGACCGATGAGTTCATGCTTCCGGCAGTGATCGGCTCCTATCCGGGCATGAAGGATGGCGACGGCCTGATCATGGCCAATTTCCGCGCCGACCGGGCCCGCGAGATCCTCACCGCGCTGGTCGATCCGGCCTTCGACGGCTTCGAACGGCACCCGCTGGTGGCCTTCGCCTCGGTGCTCGGGATGGTGGAGTATTCCTCGGCGCTCAGCGCCTTCGTGCCCGCCCTGTTCCCCGCCGAGAAGGTGGCGAACACGTTGGGCGAAGTGGTGTCGAAGGCCGGGCTCAGGCAGCTCCGCATCGCCGAGACCGAGAAATACGCCCACGTCACCTTCTTCTTCAACGGCGGCGAGGAGGCGGTGCTCGAAAACGAGGACCGTATTCTGGTTCCCTCGCCAAAGGTCGCCACCTACGACCTGCAGCCCGAGATGTCGGCCGGGGAAGTCACCGACCGGCTGGTCGAGGCCATCGCCTCGGACAGGTACGATTTGATCGTGGTGAACTTCGCCAATCCGGACATGGTCGGCCATACCGGCATCCTGTCCGCCGCCATCAAGGCCATGGAGGCGGTCGACACCGCCGTCGGCCGGCTGGACGCGGCGGTCCGCGCCAAAGGCGGCGTGCTGCTGATCACTGCCGACCATGGCAACCTGGAGATGATGACCGACCCGGAGAGCGGCGAAGCCTTCACCCAGCACACCACCTTCCAGGTGCCGGTGCTGCTGTCGGGCGCCGGCAACGTGGCGCTGCATGACGGCGTGCTCGCCGACGTGGCGCCGACCATGCTGGCGCTGATGGGCCTGAAGCAGCCAGCCGAGATGACCGGTCGATCGCTGGTTTCGGCGGCGCGCTTGCCGCCAAGGACCAGGAAGGCGCCCAGGACCAGCTCAAGTCGATCAAGCAGGAGATCGGCGAGGCCGCCGCCAGGAAGAAGCAGCTCGAGCAGCAGGCGGCCGCCCTCCGGCAGGAGGAAAAAAGGCTGTCGTCCGCCCTGGTCGAGGCCGCCGCACGGACCCGCGCCCACGAGGCGCGCATCCAGGGGCTGGAGGACGATCTCGAGAAACTCAAGGCGCAGGAGGCCGAAGCCGCAGAGACCCTCGAAAGGAAATCCACCGACCTCGCCTCGTCGCTCGCCGCCATGCAGCGCCTGTCGCGCCAGCCGACCGCGGCGCTGGTGCTGCGCCCGGCCAGCGTCGAGGACACCGCCCGCACCGCCATCGTGCTCGACCGGGTACGCGACGCCCTGCTCGGCCAGGCCGCCGATCTGCGCCAACGGATGGCCGAACTGCAGGTGCTGCGCGGCGACATCGAGATCCAGCAGGCCGCGCTGAAGACCGAGCTGGAGGAACTGTCCGCCCGCCAGAAGGACGTGGACCGGCTGCTGGGCGAAAAGAAAGCCAACCGCGCCGCCACCGAAAGCCAGGCACGCAAGGAAGCCGAGCGCGCCCGCAAGCTGGCCAAGGACGCCAAGTCCATCGAAGCGCTCTTGAAGAAGCTGGAGGAAGAGGCCCGCAAGGAGCGTGAGCGGCAGAAAGCGCTGAAGCAGAAGCCGCCGGAAGGCCCGTCATTCTCGGGCGCCGAGGGCAAGCTGCCGCTGCCGGTGCAGGGCAAGATCGTCCGGCGCTTCCAGGAGAAGGATGGCATCACCAACCGGGAATCCAACGGCATCTTCGTCGAGGCGCGCGCCGCCTCGCAGGTGATCGCCCCGCATGACGGCAAGGTGGTGTTCGCCGGCCCGTTCCGCGACTACGGCCAGCTATTGATCATCGATCACGGCGAGGGATATCATACGCTCCTCGCGGGTCTGGGCCACATCGACGCCACCGTGTCGCAGTGGGTCCTCGCCGGCGAGCCCGTTGGACAGATGGGACCCGAACGCGCGGGATCTGCGCGTGACTCCAAACCCAGACTATATATTGAATTGCGGCGCAACGGCCGTTCGATAAATCCGCTGCCATGGCTGGCGGGTCGGTGACAAGAAAGGTGTGTGGATGAATTCGAAGCTGCTTACCCGGTTCGGCCTGACAGCCGCCGTCGGCATCGCGATCGCGACCGCCGGGCTTTCGTCCACCTACGCGGCGGACAGGTCCGAGACCTACCGCCAGCTCAACTTGTTCAGCGACGTGTTCACCCGCATCCGCGCCAACTACGTGGAAGAGGTCGACGACAAGAAGATGATCGAGGCGGCCATCAACGGCATGCTGACGTCGCTCGACCCGCATTCCAGCTACATGAACGCCGAGAACTTCGAGGACATGCAGGTCCAGACCAAGGGCGAGTTCGGCGGCCTGGGCATCGAGGTCACCATGGAGAACGGGCTGGTCAAGGTGATCTCGCCCATCGACGGCACGCCCGCCGACAAGGCCGGCGTCCAGTCCGGCGACTACATCACTGCCCTCGACGGCGAACAGATCATGGGCCTGACCCTGTCGGAAGCGGTCGAGAAGATGCGCGGCGCGCCCGGCTCCAAGATCGTGGTCTCCATCGCCCGGCGCGGCGAGCAGGCGCAGTTCGACCTGGAGATCATCCGCGACATCATCAAGATCAAGTCGGTGAAGTCGCGGGTCGAAGGCGACAGCGGCTATATCCGCATCTCCAGCTTCAACGAGCAGACCGAGCCCGGCCTGAAGAAGGCGCTCGACGAGGTCAAGAAGCAGCTCGGCCCCAAGCTCAACGGCGTGGTGCTCGACCTGCGCAACAACCCGGGCGGGTTGCTCGACCAGGCCGTCGCCGTCGGCGACGCGTTCCTCGATCATGGCGAGGTGGTGCAGACCCGCGGCCGCGATCCGCAGGACGTACAGCGCTACCACGCCCACAGCGGCGACAGCCTGAACGGCCTGCCGATGATCGTGCTGATCAACGGCGGCTCGGCCTCGGCGTCGGAAATCGTCGCCGGCGCGCTGCAGGACTATCACCGGGCGATCATCGTCGGCACCAAGTCGTTCGGCAAGGGATCGGTCCAGACCATCGTCCCGCTGGGCCAGGGCAACGGCGCCATGCGGCTGACCACGGCGCGCTACTACACGCCGTCGGGCCGGTCGATCCAGGCCGAAGGCATCGAGCCCGACATCCTGATCGAGCAGGCAAAGATCGAGAAGATCGCCGACGCCTCGGCCGGCCGCGGCCCGACACGCACCGAAGCATCGCTGCGCGGCCATCTGGAGAACCCAAACGGCAAGAAGGACGACAAGAAGGACGGGGCCAAAAAGGACGACAAGAAGGCCCCCGCCAAGACCGCGCCGCCGCCGGCGTCCGAGGTTGACGAGGAGGCGCCGCTCCCGCCCATGAACCCCAAGGACAAGGACGGCAAGAAGAGCAGCACCGACATGGCCGAGGACGACTACCAGCTGGCCTACGCGCTCGACCTGATCAAGGGCCTGGCGCTGACCCAGAAGAAGCCGGCCGTGCCGTAACCTTATGGCCGAGCCGACCGCTTACCGGCCCAATGTGGGCGTGATCCTGGTCAACCGGCACGGTCTGGTGTTCGTCGCCGCGCGCCTCGACAACCCGGCCGACGCCTGGCAGATGCCGCAGGGCGGCGTTGACAAGGGCGAGAATCCGCGCGTGGCGGCGTTGCGCGAGCTGGAAGAGGAGATCGGCACCGGCAAGGCCGAAATCGTCGCCGAGAGCGAGGGCTGGCACGAATACGACCTGCCGCCCGAGCTGGTCGGCAAGATGTGGGGCGGCAAGTACCGTGGCCAGAAGCAGAAATGGTTCGTGCTGCGCTTCCTCGGCAAAGACAAGGACATCGATCTGGAAACCAGGCACCCCGAGTTCCGCGACTGGAAATGGGTGCCCTTCGAGCAGGTCCCCGACCTGATCGTGCCGTTCAAGCGCGAGCTTTACCGGGAACTGGTGGCGACGTTCGGGGACGTGGTGAAGGGTTTGAAAATAAACAAATAAGTGTCGTCCCGGCGAAAGCCTATAGGCGTCAACTTAGCGGTCGCACTCTCTGAAGTTGTCATCCCCGACGTTAGTCGAGCCCGCGAACCGGCCCGACGTTCCGAGAAAGGAGCTCATGATGTTCAAGACGGTATGCCTGTTGAAGCGCAGGCAAGGAATGTCGTTCGAGGATTTCATCGCCTATTACGAAACCTATCACCGCAAGATCGGCGAGAAGGTGCTTCCCACCGCCCGCCGCTACATGCGCCGGTATCTGCGGCCGGTTCCCAATCCGCTCACGGGCGAGGTGGTGGAACTCGACTATGACGTGTTGACGGAGATGTGGTTCGAAACCCGGGAAGCCTTCGAGGCCGCGATGGTGGCGCTTGCGGTTCCCGAGGTCGCCGCCGAGATCGCCGAGGACGAGGAAAGGCTGTTCGACCGCAGCAAGAACCGCTTCTGCACGATCGAGGAACACGAATCCATATTGGCGCCGGCGGCCTGACAGCGGCGACTAAGCGACGTTTGACCGAGTGCTGAGAAGTCTCCCTTCATCCTCAGCTGCCGGTCTGCATTCGGCCCCACTGGAGACATTGGCCCGGATGGCTAATGCTTCCTTAAAGTGCGACGACAGTCTTCGATTGATGCTGTGGTATCTAGACGATTAGC
>JBKJNE010000010.1:0-6543 GCA_046596015.1 Alphaproteobacteria bacterium | reverse complement strand
ATGAAGGTGAGGCCGCCGAACACGGATTTCAGCGTCACCGGTTCGCGCGATGGCGCGCGCCGCTCCACGCGGATCATGACGGTGGCGAAGGCGCCCACCAGGAAACAGGCGCCCGCCGCCACGAACGGCACCGGCGCGCCGAAGGCATAGAGCAGGCCGCCTGCCGACGGACCGACGATCATGGCGGTCTGGAATGCCGACGACGACATCGCCATGGCCCGGGGCAGCAGGGCGGTGGGCACCACCGCGGGCAGCATGGCACCCAGGGTCGGCGCGACGAAGGCCTGGCACGCGCCCAGCAGGGCCACCGCCGCGTAGATGCCGGCGACGCCCTTCCAGCCGGCGAGGATGCCATAGACCAGGAAGGCCAGCGCCGCCGCCTCGACGAGCTGGCAGATGATGACGATCATCCGCCGGTCGTAGCGGTCGGCGACCTGTCCGCTGACCAGCGTCAGCGCCAGCATGGGCAGGAACTGCACCAGGCCGACGAAGCCCAGCGCGTAGGCGCTGCCGGTCATGTCGTAAATACGCCAGCCGATGGCGACCGAGGTGATCTGGAAGCCCATGGCCATCAGCACGCGCGACGTCCAGAACCACAGGAACGCCGGGTGCTTCAGCAGCCCGTCGGGCGTGGGCGTGTCGGCGACGGTGGCCACTAGGCGGTCGGGAGCCGGTAGACGCGCTGCGCTGTTCCCGAGAACAGCGCGGTCTTGTCGGCTTCGCTGAAGTCGGCGGTCATGCGCTTGAACGCGTTCCACAGCACCCTGTAGGAGCAGCACGACTTATCGACCGGGAAATTGCTCTCGAACATGCAGCGCTCCGGGCCGAAGGTGTCGATGACGTACAGGTACCAGTCGCGGGTCCGGGCGGCGAGCTGCTCGGACGTGGGCGGCTTCGGGTCCGCCTCCCAGCCGAAGCCGCAGATCGGCATGGTCAGGCCGCCGACCTTGACGTTGACGTTGGGGCAGGTGGCCAGTTCGGCCATGTCGGCCTTCCACCTGGCCATCACCTCGGCGTGCCTGCCCGCATAGGGGCCGATGCCCAACACGCCGCCCACATGGTCGAGGATGATGGTCACCTCCGGCCGCGCGCGTGCCAGCGCCGTCAGCTCTGGAATCTGTGGGTGATAGAGCCAGGCGTCGAAGCTCATGCCATATCTTCCCAGCGTGGCGACGCCCTCGCGGAACGCCGCGTCGCCCAGCAGGCCGGGTGGCGGCACCGGGCGCGCCGGCGGCGGCTTGGCGGGATCCCAGCCGGCGGCGATCATGATCGCCCGGTCGACGGCCGGGTCGGTGTCCGAGGCGACGGCGTGGCGGATGCCGCGGAACCGCCCGCGCGCCACCGCCAGATGGGCATCGAGCACCTCGGCGATGGCCGCGCCAAGGCGCAGATTGGCATGGCCGACGATGCCGGCGTTCATCCGCGACGTGCCGTAGAGGCCGCTGGCGCTCATCGCCGCCACGCCGTTGACGAATTCGGTCTCGCCAACGGGCCGAAGCTGCTCGGGACCGTCGGCGCGATGGAACGACGTGGCCTGCACATAGACGGTGGCGATGATGTTGTGGCCATGCTGGTCGGCCAGGAACTCGTCGAGCAGATAGCGGAAGTTGGGCCGGTCCCACAGATGGTGGTGCGGATCGACGATCGGACGGTCCGGATCGAGCGCCGCCTCAGTCACCTGGTCCAGCCATTCAGCCCGCGGCGCCATCCGTGCCTCCCCAGTCACGCGTTGCGGCGGCAAGGATAGGCGGCATCGCCGCGCCGCCCAAAACAATTCCGCCGGATCGCGACAGGCATCGCAACCATCGAGCGGTGTGGCAATCTCCGGTTGATCTTCCCCGCCGGATTCCGGACGCTTGGTGGTACAGCTTTACGTGTTCTCGAAAGGCAGGGCCGATGGCCGACGAACCGAAGCGCGCACCCGTGTTCTGGGACCAGAAGTTCCGCGAGGTGGTATTGCGCCACCACGGCCCCAGCTTTTCCACCATCGGCCAGATCGCGCTGCAGGCCGAGAAGGACCTGGGATTCCGCATCGAGATGACGGTGGAGGACGAGGACACGCTGATCCACCGGGCGATCACCGAGCCCCGGTTCACCGACATCTTCGACATGGATCACTGGGCCTATGAGCTGGTGGTGCCGAAGGGCGTGCTGCAGGGTATTCCGCTCGCCCGGTACGACTGGTGGGACCAGACGCTGCCGATCTTCACGAAAGGGACCTTCGCCGACGGCACCCCGACGCCGCGCTACGGCAGCAACCCGTTCAGCCTCCAGTATCTGGACACGCCGTTCAGCGACCGGTTCGCGCCGGGCCCGACCGGCACGCTCGCCATGGTGCCGCACATCATGAACGCCGACACGCTTGGCGTGCGCACCGACCTGATCGGCCGGCGGGTCACGAGCTGGGCCGACCTGGTCAACCCCGCGTTCAAGGGCAAGACGGCGCTGGTCGACATTCCCGCCATCGGCATCCTCGACGCGGCCATGGCGTTCGAGGCCGCGGGCCTGATGCGCTACGCCGACATGGGTAACATGACCCGCGCCGAGATCGACGCGACCGTCGATCGCCTGATCGAGCTGAAGAAGTCGGGCCACTTCGCCATTTTTTGGCAACGCTTCGAGGAATCGATCGAGCTGCTCGCCTCGGGCGAGGTGGTGGTCCAGTCCATGTGGGCGCCCGCCGTGTCAAAGGTGCGGGCACGGGGTATCGCGTGCGACTATCCGTCGCTCATCGAGGGTTACAGGGGCTGGGCGGCAGGGCTGGGCATCATGCGCCATGTGGACGGCCTGAAGCTGGAGGCCGCCCACCAGTATCTCAACTGGTACAATTCGGGCTGGGCCGGCGCCTTCGTGGCGCGGGCTGGCTACTACAGCGCGGTGCCGGAGACGGCGCGCGAGTTCCTGACCCGCAACGAGTGGGATTTCTGGTACGAAGGCCGCCCATCCCTCGAGCCGATCACCGATGTCTTCGGCGACGTCATCAGCCCGGCCGGTTTCCTGCGCTTCGGCGGCGCCATCTGGGACCGGCTGGGCCGCATCGCCTGCTGGAACACTGTGATGGACGAGCACGAGCACCTCGACAGGCGCTGGGACGACCTCAGGGACGCCTGATGCCGGCCTGAGATGTGGACTAAGTGGCTACAATATAATGGATAAATGAATCCGTCCTGGCCGGGCGTTTGTTGCCCACCCCGGAACTATTCCTCATGCGGAGATGTTCATCCGCACAGGAGGAACGCGACATGATGGAAATGCCCAAGCGCCCGCGGCACAGAATTCGCCGGACAGCCGCCCGTTTCAGCCTGCCGCTCGTCGGCATCGTCGGGTTGGGCCTGGTCTGGTTCACCGCCGTGGTTGCTGGCTGGCTGGGCTAACCAGTCCTGTGGCCGGTTCCGCGCGGCATTGCCGTCCGGCGGGCCGGGAGACTCAGAAACGGTATGAGACAAAGCGAAACTTCATCAACCGATAGAAGGTTCTACGTTAGAATATCGGCGCGAAGAGCCTCGCACGACCGTGGTGTCTCAGCCTCTTCGTTGTGAACAACCGACCCCGGTTTCACATTTTGGAAGCGCCATTTTTTTACGTTGGCGTCGATCGGCAGGATATGAAATTTCCTTTGATCATGCTGAAATCAACGTATGTTATGAGAGGCTTTCACAAATTATTTCTGTCCTTTTTGCGGCGCGATCCCGCTGGGTCATGCTTTGGGCAGATGTTCTGAAACGCCGCGTCGCCCCGTCGTCAAAGGAACCAGACATGATCCGATCTCCCAGTCGCACGAAGCTCGTTCCCACCGTTGCCGACGACGACAGGACATCGCTGCAGCGCTACAGGGATGCGGACGAGCAGCAGCAGGCCTCGGGCGTGGGCGCGCCGCCGCACCATCTGGATGCGGCCCAGGCCGATTGCTGGCGCGAACTGGTCGCGCAGTCGGGATCGAGAGCGCTCACGGGCGCGGACAGGTGGCGCGTCGAGATGACCGCCAAGCTCATGGTCACCGTCAGGTCGGGTGAGTTCAAAGACTTCGAGTTGCGCTCGCTCAACGGCCTGCTCGGCCAGATGGGCATACCGCTGCTTGACGGCAGGCACGCCGCCCCGAAGCCGGCCTGATCGCTTATCCTTTCGGCGGATAGGCGTTTTGGCTCATCATCGCCATCACCGGCTGGGGTTCCTTGAACCCCGGCTGGGCCGACTCGCCGAACGCCGCCATCAGCGCGTCGCACCGCGCCTGGACGTGGGCGCGGTAGTCGCCGTGGGTGAAGATGTAGAGTTCGTTGCCCTCGATGGCCTTCACAACCCGCCGTCCCACATCGGCGGCGTTCATGCCCGTTGGCGGGGCGCCGGCCGGCCGGCCGCTAAGGTTGCTGACGACCGTACCCGGCATCAGGATCGACACGCCGATATTCTCCGGCTTCAGCTCCCAGGCCATGACCTCGCCGAAGCCGACAGCGGCGTATTTGGCGACCACGTAGTCGCCGATGGGCGAGGCGGCCACCGCGCCCGCCATGGACGAGGTGATGACGATGTGGCCGCCCTCGCCGTGGGCGCGCAGCAGCCCCAGCATGTAATGGACCGTGTTGTAGACGCCGGTCAGGTTGATGGCCATCATCCGGTCCCACTTGGCCGGCTCGGTCTCGGCCACCTTGGCGCCCGACGGCGGGATGCCCGCGTTGGCGCATACGACGTGCAGCGTGCCGAATGCCTCGATCTGCTTGGCCGCCGCCTCGAGCGCCGGCCGGTCTGTGACGTCGAGCAGCATGGTCAGCAACTCGGTGCCGCGCTGCTTGAAGTGCGCCTCGGTCTGGTCCAGCGCCGCCTTGTTGACGTCGGCGATCACCAGCCGCATGCCCTTGTTGGCGAAGGCGTCCGCCATGGCCAGGCCGATGCCGCTGGCGCCGCCGGTGATAAAGGCCGTCCGGCCCGATAGATCGCGCATCCTGATTTCTCCCCTGGAATGGTGCTCCGAGTTGGGCGGGATCGGCGGCGCAAGTCAAGCATGACGGTCAAGCAGGTGACGGGCGCGGTTATGGCACCATGTTATGGTGACTCGAACCGTTCGACGGGTGACCGATGAGCAGCCAGCAGGACCGCCAGGTTATCGCCGACGCCTATCTCCGCGACGAGACCGACGCGGCCGAGCGGCTGATCCCGTTTGCCCGGCTGAGCGGCGACGAGGCACGCGGGACCGACCGCGTGGCGCGCATACTGGTCGCGGCGGCGCGCGACGGGCGGCGCCGGCAGGGCGGCATCGACCGGTTCATGCAGGAATACGACCTGTCGACCGAGGAGGGCATCGCGCTGCTTTGCGTCGCCGAGGCCATGCTGCGCATTCCCGACACGGATACCGTCGACGAACTGATCGAAAGCCGCATCGGATCGGCAAGGTGGCAGGCCCATCTGGGCGAGTCGGACTCGCTGTTCGTCAACGCATCGACCTACGGGCTGGTGCTCGGTGCACGCGTGCTGCGGATGGCCGACGACGCGGGCGGCCTGTTGCCGCGTCTCGTCGGGCGCATGGGCGAGCCGGTGGTGCGGGCGGCGATCCGCCAGGCCATGCTGCTGCTGGCCGGCAAGTTCGTCATGGGCGAGACCATCGCCAAGGCGCTCAAGGCCACCGCCGACTGGCCCGGTTACCGCTTCTCGTTCGACATGCTGGGCGAGGCGGCGATGACCGCCGCCCAGGCCGAGGATTACTTCGACCGCTACCTGGAGGCGATCAAAGCGGTTGGAAAGGCGGCTGGTCCGTTCGATCCGCTCACCGCGCCCGGTGTGTCGGTCAAGCTGTCGGCGATCCACCCGCGCTACGAGCCGGGCCAGCGGGACCGGGTGATGGCCCAGCTCGTGCCCATGCTGCGCGACCTGGCCGTCGCTGCGCGGGACGCGGGCGTGCTGCTGACCGTGGACGCGGAGGAAGCCTCGCGTCTCGACCTGTCGCTGCAGGTCATCGAGGCGGTCGCGTCGGCACCCGAACTGAAAGGCTGGGACGGCTTCGGCCTCGCCGTGCAGGCCTATGGCAAGCGCGCCACGGCGGTGCTCGACTGGCTGGCGGACAAGGCCCGCGACACCGGACGGCGCTGGCCGGTGCGGCTGGTGAAGGGCGCCTATTGGGACAGCGAGATCAAGCTGTCCCAGCAGCTCGGTCTCCACGAGTTCCCGGTGTTCACCCGCAAGGGCGCGACGGATGTGTCCTACCTGGCCTGCGCCCGGCGGATGCTGGCCGAGCCTTCCATCGTGCCGCAATTCGCCACCCACAACGCCCACACCGTCGCCGCGGTCTACGCCATGGCGGCCGGTCGCCAGGACTACGAGTTCCAGCGGCTGTTCGGCATGGGCGACGCGCTGCACGAGCAGGCCGTGAAGGCGCTGGGCGTGTCCTGCCGCATCTACGCGCCGGTCGGCAGCCACGATACGCTGCTCCCCTATCTGGTCCGCCGCCTGCTGGAGAACGGCGCCAACACCTCCTTCGTCAACCGGCTGGCCGACGACGAAGTGCCGGTCGCCGCGGTGATCGCCGATCCGGTCGAGCGGCTGGCGGCGCTGAAG
>JBKJNE010000330.1:0-2879 GCA_046596015.1 Alphaproteobacteria bacterium | reverse complement strand
AGCTGGCCAATCCGGCGCTCGACGTGTGGCTCGTGACCGGCGACGGCGATGGGCTGTCGATCGGCGGCAACCACCTGCTGCACGTGCTGCGCCGGAACGTCGACATCCAGATCCTGCTGTTCAACAACGAGATCTACGGCCTGACCAAGGGCCAGTACTCGCCCACGTCGCGGCCGGGCACCCGCTCGCCGTCCAGCCCGGGCGGCTCGATCGAGCGCAACCTGAACCCGTGCAACTTCGCCCTGGCCGCCGGCGCGCGCTTCGTCGCCCGCACCGTCGACACCGACCAGAAGCACATGCCGGAGATCCTGAAGCGCGCCCACGCCCACCGCGGCGCGTCGTTCGTCGAGATCTACCAGAACTGCATCGTGTTCAACGACGGCGTGTTCGCCGACTTCACCGACAAGAAGAACGTGCCCGACCGCCAATTGCGCGCCGAGCACGGCCACAAGCTGGTCTTCGGCCCCAACAACGAGAAGGGCCTGCGCCTCAACCGCGACAAGGTGGCGATCGAGATCGTCACCATCGGCGAGAACGGCATCACCGAGGACGACCTCCTGGTGCATGACGAGACCGATGCGCTGCTGGCCCAGATGCTGGTGACCCTGGACGGCCCCGACGCGCCGGTCGTCGTCGGCGTGATCTACTGCAACCCGGTCGAGACCTACGACGCCGGCGTCGCCAGGCAGGTCGAGAAGGCCAAGGCCGCCAAGCCGAACGCCGACATGAAGGAACTGCTGTTCGCCGGCAGCACCTGGACGGTCGGCTGAGGCCTGAGAGTTCGGAAACACGAAGGGGCGCCTGGAGGCGCCCCTTTTTGTTGGGATAGCGACGCCTACTGGGCGCAATCGCTGGCGATGCCTTCGAACTGCGGGTTGATCACCCACTTGCCCTTCTTGTTCACGTAGCCCCACTTGCTGCCGAACTTGGCGAGGGCCAGGCCATCGTCGAACGGGCCGGCATCGTCGAATTGCGGGTTGATCGCCCAGCGGCCCTTGCGGTCGACGAAGCCCCAGCGTCCGTTCTGCGCCGCGGGCGCGAGGCCGTCCTCGAACGCGCCGGCGTGCTGGAACTGGGGGTTGATCACCCACTTGCCGTCCTTGTCGATGAAGCCCCAGCGGCCGTTCTGCGACGCGGGCACCAGGCCGTCCTCGAAGTCGTCGCCGGCCTGGTCGAACTCGGGATTGATCACCCAGACGCCCTTCTCGTCGATGAAGCCGTAGCGGCCCTCGAAACCGGCCAGCGCCAGGTCGTCGTCGCCATAGCGGCCAGCCGAGGAGAACTGCGGGTTGACCATCCACTTGCCGTCCTTGCCGATATAGCCCCAGCGGTCGCCCTGCCGGACGGCGGCGCGGCCATCGTCGAACATGTTGGCTTCGGTGAACTGGGGATTGATCAGCCACTTGCCGGTCTTGTCGACATAGCCCCAGAGGCCCGTCTGCATGGCGGCGGCCAAGCCGCTGTCGGCGAAGTCGCCGGTGGCTTCGAAGGTCGGCTTGATCGCCCATTGCCCCTTCTTGTCGATGTAGCCGGCGCCGTCCTCGGTCTCGACCGGCGCCAGGCCGTTGCCGGCGAACAGGTAGGCGGCGGTGAAGTCGGGCTGGATCGCCCACTTCCCCTTCTTGTCCACATAGCCCCAGCGCTCGCCCTGGCGCGCCACGGCAAGGCCGTTCTCATAGGGCCAGAGCGCGTCAAACTGGGGATTTAGCACCCACTTGCCGTCCTTGTCGATCATGCCGCACAGGCCGTCGGCGCGCACGATGAGCGAACCGTCGCGCGACACGCGCGGCGAATGGTCCTTGTCGATGATGATGGCACCGACGATCAGGACGAGAACGATGGCGACGGCGATAAGCATGTAGCGCATGGGGCAGCCTCAACGATTCCAGACATCTTCCGGAAACCGTCAACGCGTGGGCGCGGGAAAGGTTACTTCAGCCGTCCAGGACGGACCTGTCATAGCAGACGAACTCGACCGTGTTGTCGTCGGGGTCGGATACATAGATCGACCGCCAGCCGATCCATGGATGTACTTGCGTGTTCGGCCGCAGAGCATTTTCGGCGAGATAGGCAAGAACACCCTCATACGCGCTGAGCGAAATCTCGACCGCGAAGTGGTGGAGGGTGGAAAGCTCGGGATGGGCGCCTTCCCACGTCTTGCCTTCCCGGTTCGACGGCCAGTCGCGGCTGAACAGGCCGATGATCTGGGTATGGCCCTCGACGCCGTCGGCGACCCGCAGGAAGGCGATGGCATCGTCGATGACGCGAATCAACGGAAACCCCAGCATGTCGCGGTAGAACGCGATGGATCGCGCCAGGTCGGCGACGCGCACCACGACCTCACCCACGCCGAGTGGCCTGATCGGATTATGGGAGATGTTCTTCGGCATCAGAACCTCCCGTCTTCCCGTCAGCCCAGCGCGCGGATCATCTCCGGAATGGTGGTGAATTTGCGTCGCGGCGCGCCGTGGGAGGCGCCCGCTTCCTCGGCAGCCTCGATGCGCTTCCAGTCCTCAAAGGTCACCACCCGCACCTTGCGGTCGGCAAGCAGCTGGTCGAGGCGCGCCGGACCCTGCTTGAAGGCGTCGGGTGTCAGCGCCCTGGCGTATTCCGCCACCTGGCTGCCGTCGGGGAAGTTGGTGGCGATGGTGCCGCTGGGGCCGCGCTTGGCCCAGCCGGCCACGTAGAGGCCGTCCTCGATCTTGCCGTCCTTGTTCTGGAAGCGCTGGTTGCGCTCGTCATAGGCGACGTTGTCGAGCGGCGTCGACTGGGTGCCGATGCAGGCGACGACGATGTTGCACGGCACCTCGAAGATTTCGCCGGTCGGCACCACGCGGCCGCCATCGTCCAGCCGGGTGCGTTCCATGCGGATGGCCGAC
>JBKJNE010000154.1:0-3825 GCA_046596015.1 Alphaproteobacteria bacterium | reverse complement strand
ACGGAAACGGCGCGGTGATGTCGGACTTCGTGTAGGTTTGCGCCAGCTTGTTGGGGTCGAAGATCCAGGCCTGCACCTTGTCGTTCCAGCGCGACATGGCCATCAGCGCCTTGTCGACCGAATTGCCTTCGACCAGGTTGCAGCCGGTCAGCAGGGTGAGCGCGCCCAGCGACAGGCTGCCGCGCAGGAACAGGCGGCGCTCGAGGTCGACCAGTTCGGGTTTGAGGTCGTCGAGCTTCGGGCGTTCGGGCCTGAGGATGCTCATGGGGTTGCCTCCGCGTCCTCGACCGTGCCGCCGATGATCATGGGCGGCAGGGTTTTCGGGACGATCATGACCAGCAGGATGTGAACCACGAAAAAGCCGACAATGCCGGCCATGGCGAGGAAGTGGACGACGCGGGCGGTGTCGAAGCCGCCCATCAGCCACGCCAGCGTCTGGAACTGCACCGGCTTCCAGATGGCGAGGCCGGAGGCGACGGCCAGCACGATGAGCGCGATCACCCCCGCGTAGAGCAGCCGCTGCACCGCGTTGTAGCGGCCGAGCGCGTGCGGCAGCCGGAAGGCGAGCGCCGCCTTCACGTCGCGCCACACACCGGCCGGCGTGATCGGCAGCAGGTCGCGGCGGAAGTGTCCCGAGATCAGGCCATACGCCAGATAGACCAGCAGGTTGACGGCCAGCACCCACATGGCGGCGAAATGCCAGGCAATGGCGCCGGCCAGCCAGCCGCCCAGGGTCATCCACGCCGGGAACTTGAAGTCGAAGATCGGCGCGGCGTTGTAGATCTGCCAGCCGCTGGTCACCATCACGAACATCGCCGCGGCATTGATCCAATGGGTCAGCCGGACGATAGAAGGATGGATGGCGCGGCGCTTTCGCGGTTTCGGACTGACGTCGCCGGACATGCGGTTTCCTCCGATGCAGGACCGTATGAGGACTCATTCGCCGGAAACGGGCGGCGGGTTACATCATGTCACGCATCTTCCGTCCGGGGCCGAATTGACGGCGGCCTGTAACCTTCCGGCGCCGTCCGCCGAATGAGCAGGAGAAGGCCGTGCTCCGACAGGCCGGCCGCAGGAGACAGCACATGAACCGTTCCATTCGCCCGCTTTCCCGCTTGTTCGCCGCCGCGCTGGCGGCCGCGACGCTGACGGCGCTACCGGCCGCGGGCGCCGAGAAGGCGGTCGCCATCCCGGCGCCCGCGTTCGATATGCCGTCCACCGCGGCGTCGGAAACCGCCATCCTCGCGGGCGGCTGCTTCTGGGGCGTCCAGGCGGTGTTCCAGCACACCAGGGGCGTCACCAGCGCCGTCTCCGGCTATGCCGGCGGCAAGACCGGATCGCCGACCTACGATGACGTGACGACCGGCCGGACCGGGCATGCGGAAGCAGTGAAGGTCACCTTCGATCCCGGACAGCTGTCCTACGGCCAGCTCCTGCGGATCTACTTCTCGGTCGCCCACGATCCGACCCAGCTCAACCGGCAGGGACCGGACCGGGGCACCCAGTACCGCTCGGCCGTCTTTACGACCAGCGACAGCCAGATGAAGGTGGCTAGCGCCTATATCGCCCAGCTCGACAAGGCGAAGGTGTATTCCAAGCCCATCGTCACCAAGGTACAGCCCGCCGCCAGATTCTGGCCGGCCGAGGCCTATCATCAGGACTACGCCACGCGGCACCCGGACAGCGCCTACATCGCCTTCTACGACCTGCCGAAGATCGCCAACCTGAAGCAGATGTTCCCGAGCCAGTACCGCGACCAGCCGGCGCTGGTCGCCGCCCGTTAGGAGCAATGTCCATGCCCACCAGACGATCCGTTCTGTTCGGCGGGGCCAGCCTGCTTGCCCTGTTCGGGGTGATGGGCGCGGCCCGCTCGGGCGCCAAAGCGAAGGCCGAAGCGGAGGTGTTCGAGGTCACCAAGACCGACGCGGAATGGCGGACGCAGCTTGGTGAACGGGCATATCGGGTGTTGCGCCACGAGGACACGGAAAGGCCCTACACCAGCCCGCTCCACCATGAGAAGCGGGCCGGTACGTTCTATTGTGCCGGCTGCGACCTGCCGCTGTTCTCGTCGAAGACCAAATTCGATAGCCGCACCGGTTGGCCGAGCTTCTACAAGCCTTTGGACAATGCGGTACGCACCAGGAAAGACTATTCCGGTGGCTGGGTGCGGGATGAAGTGCACTGTCGCCGGTGCGGCGGGCATCTGGGCCATGTGTTCGACGACGGCCCCAAGCCGACCGGCCTGCGTTATTGCATGAACGGCCTTTCGCTGACCTTCAGGCCATCGCTTGCATAAGGGTCCGCGCCCGACGTTGGCCGGCCGGTGGCGCAGTATGGACGTGGCACTCGCTCGATACGCCGCACGCGCTCCAAGATGATCTTGAAACACTCCACTTACCGACGTACCTTTACCGCACGATTGCATGGAATATCCCAGAAAACTGTCAATTATCCCAGTTGAGAAATAGTTCCATAATTACAGTCAATAATAAAAAAATAAATGATTCACTGAATACCCCCACGCCCAGATAGAATGTTAAAATTGAATTCGTAGATGAGATTCGAGTTCAATTCTTCTCACCTTTGCCCGCCGGCCCGTCGAATGTCGGGCGCTGATCGGAGGGGCAATCCGTGAGCCAGTTCCGCAGTGGCGTCGCGGACCGTTTTCTCCGACGCCATGCACCACCAAGCGATTTTCCGCGGACGCGATCGTCCGCCCGGAGGCATTGATGGCCAAACCTGGCAATGGCAACGGCACCCGCAGGAAGCCAGGCGGCCCGGAAGGTGTCGTCGAATCCCAGCGGCAGAAGGCGCTGCTCAAGACCGGCGCGCTGCAGGACGCCATTTTCAACAGCGCCAACTTCTCCAGCATCGCCACCGACGAACGCGGCGTGATCCAGATTTTCAACGTGGGGGCCGAGCGGATGCTGGGCTACGAGGCGTCCGACGTGGTCAACCGCATCACGCCGGCCGACATCTCGGACCCGCAGGAGCTGATCGCGCGCGCCGCGGCGCTCAGCCTGGAGCTTGAGACCACGATCACGCCGGGCTTCGAGGCGCTGGTGTTCAAGGCGTCGCGCGGCATCGAGGACATCTACGACCTGACCTATGTGCGCAAGGACGGCAGCCGGTTCGCGGCCATCGTTTCGGTCACGGCCCTGCGCGACGCGCAGGGCAAGATCATCGGTTATCTGCTGATCGGCACCGACAATACGGCGCGCCAGCAGACGGAAGCCGCCCGCGCGCTGCTGGATCAGCGGCTGCGCGACCAGCAGTTCTATACCCGCTCGCTGATCGAATCGAACATCGACGCGCTGATGACCACCGATCCGCAGGGCATTATCTCGGACGTCAACCAGCAGATGATGGCGCTGACCGGCCGCACCCGTGACGAGCTGATCGGCGCGCCCTGCCGCAACTTCTTTACCGACCCGATCCGCGCCGACGCCGCGATCAGGCGGGTGCTGACCGAGAACAGGGTGAGCGACTACGAATTGACCGTCCGCAACCTAAACGGCGAGGAAACCGTGGTGTCCTACAACGCCGCCACCTTCCAGGACCGGGACCGCAAGCTGCAGGGCGTGTTTGCCGCCGCGCGCGATGTGACCGAACGCAAGCGTTTCGAGCGCGCGCTGCAGGAAAAAAACCTGGAGCTCGAACATGCCAGCAGCATGAAGTCGGAGTTCCTGGCCACCATGTCGCACGAGCTGCGCACGCCGCTCAATGCCATCATCGGTTTTTCAGAGGCGCTGAAGGACGGCCACATGGGCCCAATGGGCGACACGCAGCAGGAGTACATCGGCGAGATTTTCACGAGCGGCCAGC
>JBKJNE010000410.1:0-4643 GCA_046596015.1 Alphaproteobacteria bacterium | reverse complement strand
CGCCGATCTGGACCAGGCGCTGGCGGGTTAGGCCGTCCTGCATTCGGGTGGTTCACCCGAATACAGGACCGATCATTGCCGTTAGGGGTTAGTAGCCGGTCTGCGAGGCGACCGTGGTGCGCAGGTCTTCGGCCTGGGGGTTGGCGCCGCGGCGCTCGATCAGAATGTCGCGGGTGGTGACTTCCTGGCCGTAATACTTCTCCGCCATCTTGTTGCGCGCCTTGATCTTGGTGCCTTCCAGGCTGACGCCCGCGAACAGGCCGCCCTGGGTTTCCGCGTGATAGTAGATGTCGCGGCGGCCCGTCGTGGTGCCGGTCGACTTGTCGACGCCGCTCTCGACCGCGACGGCGCTGACGTCGCCGCCCACCTGGGTGTCGCCGCTCATGATCTTGCGCACCGCGTTATCGGTCATCAGGATCAGCAGGAAGCGGGTTTCCTGGCCGCCGATCTGCAGGCCGATGCTGATCGAGCTCATGTGGTAGAACGCGGGATAGCTCCACACACCGTCCTCGCCGCGCACCAGCAACACGCCGCTGCCGCCTTCGCCACCGATGCCGACGGCGCCCTTGACCACCGAAGGGAAGATCATCACGCCGCGAGCGTCCTTCAGCAGCGCGCGGACGGTCGCGTTGGTGCCCTTGTCGGTCAGGTCGTCGAAGGCATACTGCGCGGACATCACCAGTTCCCGGGCATCGGACTCGGACGCCGCCTGGGCCGGCTGCGACGGTATCAGCGCGGCGGTCGCCACGCCGGTGGCCAATGCCACGGAGAGCGCCGCCAGTTGGAAACCGCGCCGCGTGAATTTCAGCATGTCATCTATCTCCTCGGTATTCGGGTGCCGCCCCCAGCCCATGGTCGATTAGATTTAAGTCATTCCATCCCCGGCGCAAACAATGGCGCGCGGAAACAGCGATTTCGGTGAATTCAACGGCCGCGGGCGCAGTCGATGCATTGCTGGGCGAAGGGCAGGGCATCGAGCCGCGCCGGCGCGATCGTCTCGCCGCAACTGACACAGGCGCCGTAGCTGCCATCCTCGATGCGGCTCAGCGCTGCCCGGATCTGGGCCATCTCGGCCCGGCTGGCGCCTTCCAGGGCCTCGTTGGCCTCGCTGGCTTCCATGCCGGTGGCCTGCTCGGCGAAATCCGGGTCCAGCGGCTGGCACAAATCCTCCTCCAGCCGTTCGACGCGTTCGGACAACTGCGCCATGCGCGCCTGCAGGGCGTCCGCGATGTGCTGATGATCCTTCATGAGGCGAGCCTATCGCGAATGGACCCGCTTGGCCACAAAATCAGGCTGTCATGCATGTCGTTTGCTGGGATAAGGGGGGGTCGGACGGGTTAACGCTGCAGTCGCTCCCCGTCCGACCGTCAGCACATCAGCTTGAGGGGGCTTGGGTGCTGGACTACAAGTCTAGCGCAAATGATCGGCACCAAGCAGCGCGAAACGCCACAATCACGACGATGTGACCGGCCCCGAAACGATCCCCAACCGCGCGGCGAGGGCGGCCCGGTTGACCAGCAGGTCGGCCAGCGTCAGGTTGTCGAGAACGGCGAGGAAGGCCTGCAGCGCCTGGGCGAGGGCTGCCTCGAGCCGGCACAGGCCGGCGATCGGGCAGGTGTTGTCCAAACCCTTGAAGCATTCCACCAGCGCGAGGCTTTCCTCCATGCGCCGGACCACGTCGCCGACGTTGATTTCCGCCGGCGCACGGGCAAGCGCCAGGCCGCCGCCTCGCCCGCGCTGCGGCGCCAGCAGGCCGATCTGGCCCAGCTTGTGGGCGACCTTCATCAGGTGGTTCTTCGAGATGCCGTAGCTTTCGGCGATCTCGCGGATGGTGGACGCGCCGCTGGCCTTCGATCCCACATGGATCAGCACGCGGAGCGCATAGTCAGTGTGTTGCGTCAGGCGCATGGCCGAGTCTTCGTTATCGACGGGAATACGCATTTGAGGTGCGATCCCGGATCGGTTAAAGATGTATATGTTATACATCAAATGGAGGAAGACGTGAACTCTCTCTACAAGCGGCTCGGCGGCGCGCCCGCGATCAAGGCGGCGGTCGATGTGTTCTACGGCAAGGTGCTGGCCGACGAGCGCATCCGGCACTTCTTCGACGGCGTCGACATGGAGCGGCAGCGTGCCAAGCAGCGCGGCTTCCTGACCATGGTGACCGGCGGCCCGAACGCCTACACCGGCAAGGATATGCGCGAAGGGCACCGCCACCTGGTTGCGCGCGGGCTGAACGACAGCCATGTGGATGCGGTGATCGAGAACCTTGCCGCGACCCTGCGCGAACTGGGCGTGTCAGAGGACGAGATCGCCCAGGTCGGCGCACTGGCCAACTCGGTGCGCGACGACGTGCTGGACCGGACCGCCGCGGCCTGAGAGGCCTATTCCGTCCGGCGGCGGCGCCACATGCCGATGACGGCGGCCTCGCCGACCGGACGGTTGTTCTTGACTCGGAAGCTGTCCGCCCACTCCGACGCGAAATCCCGTTGCAGCACCATGTTGATCGCCACGGTGATCGCCATGGCGACCAATGCGCCGGCGCTCGCCAGCGCCATGTCCTTCTGCGCGTCCCAGACATCGCCCTGGGTGCCCAGATAGGCCATGCCGAGGTCGCCGCCGAGCCACATGGCCGCGGCCCATTCGACCAGTTCGTAGAGCATGGACGTGGACATCATCACGTCGAGCGGCAGGAAATAGCCCCAGAAGCCCCGGACATCGACGACGCGCAGGAACATCTCGCGCAGCGGGTAGACCAGGAGCAGGCCGTAGCCGAAATGCACAACGCGGTCGTAGTTGTTGCGCTCCCAGCCGACCAGCTCGTTGAAGGTGCCGCCGGTCAGCGCCTCGAACCAGTCGTCATAGGGAACCAGCGCATAGGTGTAGTGCGATCCCACCTCGTGCAGGCACAGGAACAGGAAGATCAGTGTCGCCGACAGCCTCGAGAAGGTGAAGTGCCGGTGGATCAGCACGGCCGCCAGCAGGAAGCCGCCGACCAGCGCGTTCTCCAGCAGCCAGTCGCCCCGGTCGACCGGATCGATCGCCAGGGCGACGAACAGGATGGCGAACAGGATGCCGAGGATGCTCAGGTAGCCGCGATGTCCCAAGGCCGTTCTCGCTCCACAATCGATTCCCCGCGAAGCTAGCCACGATCACCGCCGGCCGCGCAAGCAGTGGATTACTTGGCCCAGTCGGGGTGCAAGTGCTGCTTGACCCTTGTGTGGCGTCCGTTCACGCCGACTTCCCAAAGCTGCAGCAGAAACGCGCCGGTGGGCGAGTGGATGCGGTTGTCGCCGAGTTGCAGGCGCAGCAGCTTTTCGGCATGGCCCTCGACGTCGATGAACTGGATCGCATCGACACCCTCGAACAGGTGCAGCGGAATGCGGTGGATCGAGGCCACCTCGTCCGGATTGGGCGTCATCGACGACGTGTCCTCGGCCCAGAACACGAACGGCGAGATCACATAGCCCGAGCGCGACGAGATGTCATCCAGCCGGCCGAGGAAATGGCTGTCGTCGAGGACCAGGTTGACCTCTTCCTGCATCTCGCGCAGCGCCGCCTGCAGCGGATCCTCGCCTTCGTCGACCCGGCCGCCGGGCAGCGCCCACTGGCCGGCGTGCTTGTTCAGCTTGGACGTGCGCCGGGTCAGGAGCATGGACGCGCCGTCGCCGGGCTCGTCTCCCGCCACGATGGTCAGCGCGACGGCGGCGTGGCGCATGCCTTCGCCATCGATGAACTCATGGGGAAAGCTGTCCAGGTTGGCGGCGACCGTGCCGCGCAGCATGTGGTGGAAGTCGTAAGACATCGTTGGCTCCTTTGCGCGCCAACCTGCCAAATCCGGGGCGGCTTGTGAAGGATTAACAAGCACACGTGAACGAAAAGGCTTGCGGCGCGGGGTGCAGCCTGGGGTAACCTGCCCCGACGCCGCGAACGGGGAAGACGATGACGGTCGAAGACCTGCTGGAAATCGAAAAGATCAAGACGACGCGCCATCTCTACTCGCACTACTACGATGGCGGCGAGGTCGACAAGCTGGCCGCGCTGTTCACCGAGGACGCGGTCTGCGAGTTCGGCCCAAACTACGGCGGCGACTGGGTCGGCCGCGAAACGATCCACGAAAACTATCGGAAATTCATCTCTCGGTACGGTGGCATCTTCAACGTGATGCACGCGGTGACGAACCCGTGGATCACGCTGAAGGGACCCGACCGTGCCATCGGCCGCTGGTACCTGCTCGACCTGCGGACGGCGGTGGGTACCGAGAACCCATTGATTCTGTTTGGTATCTACGATGACGAATATCGCAAGCAAGGCGACGAGTGGTTGATTCACCGCACCCGGATCCATTTCCTGTGGCCCAGCCGCGACGTGCATCCGTTCCGCGAATAGCGACGCTCCGGGGTTCGGTGGAGCCTCGTTTCAGTATCTGAATACCGCCTGCGCGGTAGGCCGCGGGGCAAATTGGCATAAATGTGATGCTTCCTGAGTCTTCACTTTAACTTTAGCTTGCACAACATGGCGAAAAATAAGACTCTTTTGATCAGCGTCAATTTGCTCGTGGAGTAGGGCGATCCAAGGGAGGTTGTGGGTGCTGTTTCAGGCATTCGGGCGGCGTTTCGCGCAAAAGCTCATCAAGGTGAACG
>JBKJNE010000259.1:0-3077 GCA_046596015.1 Alphaproteobacteria bacterium | reverse complement strand
GGATGCACTGGCCCGCCCGCTGGCGCGAACCGAGCGATTCGGCCTGTTCATCATCTTCGGCCTGCTTCTCGTGCCGTCGCTGATCAACGAGGCCTTCGGCACCAACTTTCACCCGGTGTGGGCAATCATCCAACCGGTGGTGAAATTCCTGTATAGTGCCATCGACAAAGTCTTCCTGTTCGTCTGAGGCTTGGGTGAGCGACCCTTCGGGCAGCGTCATATCCTTCGAGGAGCCGTCCCGCCCGGCGACGGACCAGTTCGTGCTGAACATCGACGGCTGGGAAGGGCCGCTCGACGTGCTGCTGATGCTGGCGCGCAACCAGAAGGTCGACCTGGCGGCGATCTCGATCCTGCAACTCGCCGAGCAATATCTCGAGTTCATCGCCGCCGCCCGCCGCATCCGGCTGGAGCTGGCCGCCGATTACCTGGTGATGGCGGCGTGGCTCGCCTACCTGAAATCCCGCCTGCTGCTGCCCGAGGAGGAATCGGGCGAGGAACCGAGCGGCGAGGCGCTGGCCGCGCACCTGGCGTTCCGCCTGCGCCGGCTCGAGGCCATGCGCGGGCGCGCCTCGGTGCTGATGTCGCGCCACCGGGTCGGCCGCGACGTGTTCCTGCGCGGCATGCCGGAAGGCATCAGGGTGATTCGCAAGTCGGCCTATGTCGCCGATCTCTACGGCCTGCTGCGAGCCTACGCGGCGCAGAAGGCGCGCAGCGAGGCCAACGACGACTACCAGATCCGCCGCCCACCCGTGTTCACCATGGAGGATGCGATGCGCCGGCTGGAACGGCTGGTCGGTTATGTCCCCGACTGGACCAGCCTGCGGCAGTTCCTGCCGCCGGCCATGACCGACAATGCGCTGTCGAAGTCGGCGCTGGCCTCCACCTTCGCGGCGGCGCTGGAATATACCCGCCAGGGCAAGCTCGAGCTGCGGCAGACCGAGCCTTTCGGGCCGCTGCTGATACGGTCGCGCGTCCGCGCGGCGGGACAGGACGAATGACCGAACATCTGGAACATCTCCGCATGGTCGAGGCGCTGCTGTTCGCCGCCGCCGAGCCGCTCGACGAGGAAAGCATCGTCCAGCGCCTGCCGGGTCATCCCGAAGTCGGCCCGCTGCTCGCCGAGCTGCAGGAGATCTATGCGCGGCGCGGCGTCAACCTGGTGCGCCGCGCCGGCAAGTGGATGTTCCAGACCGCGCCCGACCTGGCGTTCCTGCTGCAGCAGGAGGTGCAGGAAGAGCGCCGGCTGTCGCGCGCGGCGCAGGAGACGCTCGCCATCATCGCCTATCACCAGCCGGCGACCCGCGCCGAGATCGAGGACATCCGCGGCGTTACCGTCAGCAAGGGCACTGTCGACCTGCTGATGGAGATCGGCTGGGTGCGGATCATGGGCCGGCGCCAGACGCCCGGCAAACCGGTCACCTACGGCGTCAGCGAACAGTTCCTCGTCGAGTTCGGCCTGGAATCGGCGAAGGACCTGCCGGGCATCGACGAGCTCGAGGCCGCCGGCCTGCTCGACGCCGAACCGCCGGATGGCTTTCGCCTGTTGCCCCTCGACGAGGCCGAGGAAGACACCGAGGCCGATTTGCGGCTGCCGTTCGACGATCCCGCCGAGGCCGGACGCGCCTGACGGGTTCGCCTTGTGCTGGCGACCGTTCGGGCCTATTTGTCTGGCAGATGGCGCAAGGACACCGCCGTTCCTCGGCAATCGGAGTAGAGCGTGAATCTGGGCTGGACAGAAATCCTCATCATCGTCCTGATCGTCGTGCTGCTGTTCGGGCGCGGCAAGATTTCGGGCATGATGGGCGACGTCGCCAAGGGCATTAAAAGCTTCCGCAAGGGCATGACCGAGGACGATGATCCGCCGCCCGCGAAGCCGCAGGAGAACCGTCAGCTGGACCAGGACGCTTCGCTGACCGACGTGACGCCGCGCAAGGACGACGCGGCCAAAACCTGAGCCGGACACAAGCGTGAACCATGTTTGACGTCGGCCTTCCCGAACTGCTGGTGATCGTGATCGTCGCGCTGGTGGTGGTCGGGCCTAAGGATCTGCCGCGCGTCGTACGCGGCTTCGCCCGCACCATTGCGAAGATGCGGCGCATGGTCGACGAGTTCATGGGGACGGTGAACGACTACGTCCGTGAATCCGAGCTGCAGGAGTTGCGCGACGCGGTCGAGAAGACCCGCCGCGCCATGAAGGGGCAGGGGAACTTCGACGACTTGCTCGATCCCGTCGGCCTCGGCAAGCCGGCGGTCGTCAACGACCCGAAGATCGCACCGGCGACGCCGCAACTGGCCGCCCCCGACACCGGCGATATGCCGCCGCCCGTGACCGAAGCCATGACCGATCCCGAGCCTGCGCCGAAGCCTGAAGGGCAGGGAACGCCGTGACCGAGAACGCCGCGGCCGGGGAAACCGACGAACTGGAGGGCTCGCGCGCGCCGCTGATCGAGCACCTCATCGAGCTGCGCAAGCGGCTGATCTATTCGGTGCTCGGCTTTGTGCTGGTGTTCGCTGTTTGCCTGTATTTCGCCATGGACATCTACGAGTTCCTGGTGCGGCCGTTGTCCAACGCGCTCAAGGACCATCCCGGCCGCCGGCTGATCTACACCGGCCTGACCGAAGCCATGCTGACCCAGATCAAGGTGGCGTTCTTCGCCGCGATCATGCTGTCGTTCCCGCTCGTGGCGGTCCAGGTGTGGGCGTTCGTCGCCCCCGGACTCTACAAGAACGAACGGCGCGCCTTCCTGCCGTTCCTGATCGCCACGCCGGTCCTGTTCGCCGCCGGCGCGGCCATGGCCTATTACGTGGTGTTCCCGCTGGCCTGGTCGTTTTTCCTCAGCTTCGAGACCATGGGCGCCGGCAGCGGTGGCCTGCCGATCCAGTTCGAGGGCAAGGTCAACGAGTACCTGGACCTGTCCATGAAGCTGATCTTCGCGTTCGGCGTCATGTTCCTGGTGCCGGTGGCGCTGACGCTGCTGGGCTATGTCGGCATCATCAGCTCGGGCTGGCTGAGGGATAAGCGCAAATACGCCATCATCCTGATCTTCATCGTCGCCGCAGTGCTGACCCCGCCCGAC
>JBKJNE010000093.1:0-5260 GCA_046596015.1 Alphaproteobacteria bacterium | reverse complement strand
ACGGCGACCACCCTCGTGACCAGCTCGAACATCGTGAAAGCGTTCGGCGGCGGCGCCGCGGGTTGTACCCAGGGCATGGGCACGCCGGGCGGTCAGGGCACCTATTTCGCCGACGTGATCAACGCGGCGCAGACCGAACTGCTCGCGAACGCCACCACCGGCACCCAGTCGATCATGATCCTGCTGAGCGACGGCGACGCGGGCGCGACGTCCGCCAAGGTCGGGGCCGCCAAGTACGATGACCAGTGCCAGCAGGCGGTCAACGCGGCCACCGCGGCGAAGACCAACGCGACGACCAGCACCTGGATCTACGCCGTCGCCTACAGCGCGCCCACCTCGGGCGGCTGCAGCACCGACAATCCAGTGATCACGCCCTGCAATACCATGAAGGCCATCGCGTCGAGCGACGCCAAGTTCTTCGCCAGCGGCGGTAGCTGCACCTCGACGGTGAACAACGTCTCAGATCTGGTGACCATTTTCGCGCGCATCCAGTCGAGCCTGACCTCGCCGCGCCTGGTCCCGGACAACACAACCTGATACCTCCCGGGCGCTTCACGGATGCCGGCCGCTGAATTGACTTGCCGGGTTCCCATGGCCGTTGTTCACTCGGTTGGCGATCCAGGGTCGCCAACCTTTTTGTGTCTGAAGAAAGTATCGAGCGGCGATGCAGAGCCAGCAACACGTTGAAAAACAGCGAATTCTCGTCGAAGTTCAGCTCACCACCGGGGTCAGCCTGTTCGGGTACATGTATGCGGGGCGCGGCACCCGCGTGTCCGACGTGCTGAACGACCAGCGCGCGTTCCTGCCCTTCGAGAACGTCGACGGCAAGACCACGCTGCATGCCAAGACCTCTATCCTGCAGGTGTTCGAGATCTGCAACGTCAGCCACTACATGTCGCAGAACGACCCATACTTCCTGCTGGGGGTCCGTCGGAGCGACGAGATGGAGACCGTCCAACGCGCCTTCCATCAACAGATCTCGGTTTGCCACCCCGATCATTTCCTCCACCGCAACCCGCCGCAGGCGCTGATCAAGGTGCTGGCCGACATCTCCCAGCGGCTCAACACGGCCTACCAGGCCGTCAAGTCCGAGCGCCGCGTGCCGGGCGACGGCTAACCGGCCTCCGCGGTCCGGGCGCTCCCTCGGCCCGCGACGATGTTGTCCGGCAAGGCGGGAATGGCTACTCTCGGCGACGAGGCGGCAACCGTTCCGGAGGCTCGGGGACTTGCGACTGTTCGGCGACGGCGGCGGCGGCAACGGGGGCAACGTCAACTCGACGGGCGCCGTGACGCGCCGCCGCTTCATGCCCGTCGCGCCAGAGCTCCTGGTGTTGCTGGCCGCCGCCTTCGCGATCAGGCTGGCGGTCTATTTCCTGCTGCCCAACATCGTCTATCCCGACGAAATCTTCCAGGTCACCGAACCGGCGCACCGACTTGCGTTCGGCACCGGATTGATGAGTTGGGAATGGCATGTCGGCATCCGCTCATGGCTGCTCCCGGGCGTCTTCGCCGCGCTGATGTGGCTGGGCGGCCTGATGGGCGACGCGCCCTGGCTGGTCAACCTGCCCGTCGCCATCTTCATGGCCGCCTTCTCGTGTGTGCCGGTGGCATGCGCCTATGGCTGGGGCCGGAACGTGTCGGGCCGCGCTGGCGGCTTCGTCGCCGCCGGTTTCTGCGCCGTCTGGATCGACCTGGTCTACATGGCGAACCACACGCTCACCGAGGTCGTCGGCGCCAACTTCATGGTCCTGGGGCTGTATCTGGGCTATGCGGGCGGCAGCGCCGCGGTTTCGCGGCGGCGGCTTTTCTGGTCCGGCGTCATGCTGGGAATGGCGTTCGTCCTGCGCTTCCACCTGTCGCCCGCGCTCGCGGTCGCGGCGCTCGGCATCTGCGGCGTCACCCGCGGCTGGCGCCCCTGGGCGGACTTCCTGGCCGGCGCCGCGGTCCCTGTCGCGCTCGCGGCCGTGCTGGACTGGATCACGCTGGGCCTGCCGCTGCAATCCATCTGGCTCAATTTCTGGCTCAACGTCGTGATCGGCGTCAGCAAGGGCGCCGGGGTCAGCCCGTTCGCCACGCTGCTGCTGATGCCGCTGCAGATCTGGGGTCCGATCGGCTTCCTGCTGGTCGCCGGCGCCATCGGCTTCGGCGTCCGCCGCCTGCCGCTGCTGCTGTTAGTCGCGCTGACGATCTTCCTCGTCCACTCG
The DNA here is from genome assembly GCA_046596015.1 of Alphaproteobacteria bacterium. Classification (GTDB taxonomy): domain Bacteria; phylum Pseudomonadota; class Alphaproteobacteria; order SMXS01; family SMXS01; genus RI-34. The sequence goes on along the minus strand of JBKJNE010000093.1, from coordinate 3,056 downwards.
CTCTTCGCCCACAAGGAATACCGGTTCATCTATCCGGCGATCCCACTGCTCGCGGTGCTCGCCGGCGTCGGCACCAGCCGTATCGTCCAGCGCGTGCAGGAGAGCCGTTCGCTGCACAACGGCGGCCGCGCCGTCCTCGCAGGGGGCCTCGTCTTGATGTGGTCGGCGCTGTCGCTGTCGATCGGCGCGTCGGACGTCTTCAAGGTGCCGTGGACCCGCGCACGCTCGCAGATGCTGGCCTTCGCGGAGATCTCCCGGGATCCGACCGCCTGCGGCGTCGGCGTCTACGACATGTTCTGGACGACGACGGGCGGCCATACCTGGCTGCCGCTCGGCGTCCGGCTCCATGAGTCCACCCCCGAACGGCTCCCGAGGGAATCCCCGGCCTACAACATCATCATCGCCGAGCGCGGCACGGTCATTCCCGATCCGAGGTACAAGGTGCTGGCCTGCTTCGCCGGCGACCGGGACCATACCGGAAAGGCGCATCGGCAGGACTGCGTGTGGCGGCGGCCAGGCCGCTGCGACCCCGCGGCGGCGCTGGAGCCCGGGCCGATCTGGTACAAGTTCGAGGCCGCGAGGCGCTACCTGCCCGCCCGCAAAGGGACGCCATGACACCGGAAGGATTCAGCCTGTTCCGGCGGGACCTGGAGCAGATCGCGGCTAGCGTCGCGCCGCTCGGCGATGCGCTGGCGGGCGCCTCGGTCCTGATCACCGGCGGCACCGGCTTCTTCGGCATGTGGCTGGCGGAGGGGCTGCTGTGGGCGGACCGGGCGCATGGCCTCGGCCTGCGCGTCGTCGTGCTCAGCCGCGACGCCGAGCGCTTCCTCGGCGGCCGGGGCAGGCATTTGCGCGGCCAACCGAACCTTTCCGTCCTGTCCGGCGACGTCGCGTCGTTCGATCCCGGCGGACACCGGTTCACCCACATCATCCACGCCGCCAACGAGGGCGATGCCGGGCATTCGGCCAGCCGGCATCTCGACGCCGCCCTGGGCGGCACGCGGTACATCGTGGATCTGGCCGCGGCGCACGGCACGAAGGCCGTGCTGCTGACGTCTTCCGGCGCGGTCTACCGGCCCATGGACCCGCCGTCGTCCGGCGCCAGCGCGGAAGGCCCCGCGGGCGCCGCCGACTATACCGCCTACCGCCCGGTCTACGCCGAAGCCAAGCGGATGATGGAGACCCTGCTGGCCGCCGGCAGCGAACGGCACGGCTTCCGCGCCGCCATCGCCCGATGCTTCGCCTTCACCGGTGCCTGGCTGCCGCTCGATGGCGGACTGGCCATGGGCAACTTCATTCGCGACGCGCTCGCCGGACGCGACATCATCATCGCCGGCGACGGCACCGCCCTCAGGTCCTACCTCTACGGCGCCGATCTGGCGACGTGGCTGCTGACCGTGCTGGTCCAAGGCGAGAGCTGCCGGCCGTACAATGTGGGTGGCGCCGAAGCGGTCTCGGTCGCCGACCTGGCCAGACTGGTAAGCGCCCAGACGGGCCGCCCGAACGGCGTGACGATCCGCACCCAGGCCAAACCGGGTACACCGCGCGACACCTACCTCCCCGACCTGACGCGAGCGTCGAGGGAACTCGGCCTCGCAGTCACCATCGATCTTCGCGAAGCGGTCCGCCGCACGCTGGAGTGGTACCGCGCGCGGCAATAGCAGGCGCCGTCAGGCGACCTGGATTTGCCGGGGCAGATGGCGGGCGACCTTGGCGGCCAGGTCGTCCTTGGTGAATGGCTTGAGCAGGACGCTGGCGTGGTCGCCCATGTCCATCAGCTCCTTGTCGAACTTCTCGGCATAGCCGGTGGTGATCACCACCCGCAGATCCGGCTTGGCCTTGATGGCGCGGTCAGCGAGCTGCAGCCCGTTATAGGCACCGGGCATGGCGACATCGGTGAGCAGAATCTCGACCTCGGGATGACGCTGCAGGAAAAGCAGCCCCTCGACCGCGTTGTCCTTGGAGTAGACCTTGTAGCCGATGGATTCGACCATCTGCACCATCATGTTGCGGACATCGTCATCATCGTCGACGACCAGCACCGTCTCCTCGGTCGGCCGGGCGACCCTGACGGGCGACGACAGGATGGCGGCGTCCTCGCTCCGCGGGGACTCCGGCAGCCACATGGTGAACGTCGTGCCCATGCCGGGCGTACTGTCGACCCGAATGACGCCGCCCGAGCGCTGGACGAAGCTGTAGACCATGGCAAGCCCCAGGCCGCTGCCGACGTCATGCGCCTTGGTGGTGTAGAACGGCTCGAAGATGCGCTGCTTGACTTCCTCGGTCATGCCCACGCCTGTGTCGCGCACCGTGAGCACGATGTAGTTGCCCGGCGCCAGCCCCGGCACCGCGATGGAATCGCCTTCGGCGACGGCTTCGCGACGGCTGGTGATGCTCAGCAGACCGCCCTTTGGCATGGCGTCTCGCGCATTGACCGCCAGGTTGAGCAGGGCGTTCTCCAGCGCGTTGGGGTCGATCACCGTGTTGCCCAGTCCCTCCGCAAGATTCTCGCTGATCCTGATCTCGCGCCCCAGTGACCGCTCCAGCAACGGCGTGACGCCCTTGATCAGCCCGTTGACGTCGACGGACACCGGATCGTCCGGTTGGCCCTTCGAGAAGGCGAGCAGTCGCCGGGTAAGCTGGGAGCCGCGCTCGCCAGCCATCTTGATCTGCTTCAGGAACCGGGTGGGCGGCGACTCATCGGCTTCCTTGCCGTCGAGCAGGAAGTCGACGTTGCCCATGATCACCTGCAGCAGGTTGTTGAAGTCATGGGCGATTCCGCCGGCCAGCTGTCCGACGGCCTCCAGTTTCTGCGCCTGTGCCAGCTGCTGCTCGACGTCGCGGTGCCTGCGTTCCAGCTCGCGCTCGTCGGTGATGTCGCGGAACCACAGGATGGCGCCGTCCACCTTGCCGCCCTCGCCTTGCAGCGGCACCGCGGATTCGAGCAGGCGCACCTCGTGCTCCGAATTCGGCAGCGCCAGGAGCAGCTCTTCCTCCAGCACGGTCATACCGGCAAGCGCCAGCGTCGACGGGCGCTTGCTCTTGGGGAGCTGGGC
>JBKJNE010000368.1:0-3928 GCA_046596015.1 Alphaproteobacteria bacterium | reverse complement strand
ATCGAGGGGCCGGGCAACCGCGCCTATCTGGCGGTCGCGGGCGGCTTCGACGTGCCCGACTATCTGGGCTCGGGCGCCACCTTCGGTCTCGGCGGTTTCGGCGGCCACGCGACGGGAACGCTCCGTACCGGCGACGTGCTGCGGCTGAACGGCACCGAAAAACCCTACATCCCGCAAGTGCTGCGCGACGATGCGCTGCCGCCGCTGACGCGGAGCTGGGAGATCGGCGTCCTCTACGGGCCGCACGGCGCGCCCGACTTCTTCACCGACGCCGACATCGAGACGTTCTTCTCGTCGGAATACGAGGTCCACTTCAACAGCTCGCGCACCGGCGTGCGCCTGATCGGCCCCAAGCCGCGATGGGCGCGCACCGACGGCGGCGGGGCGGGCCTGCATCCGTCCAACATCCACGACAACGCCTACGCCATCGGCGCCATCGACTTCACCGGCGACATGCCGATCATCCTCGGGCCGGACGGCCCCAGCCTCGGCGGCTTCGTCTGCCCGGCGGTGATCGTCGATGCCGAGCTGTGGAAGACTGGCCAGCTCAAGCCGGGCGACAAGGTGCGGTTCCGCCGGCTGGAGCTGGAGGAGGCCGCGGCGCTGCGCCGGGCGCGGGACGCGGCGGTGATGAATCTGACGGCGCCGCCGCTGGTGGTCGCGCCGGTGACGCATCACCGCGACGCGGTGCTGGAGCGCTATTCCGAGGACAACGTGCCGGTGTGCTACCGCGCCGCCGGCGACCGCTACCTGCTGGTGGAATACGGGCCGCTGGTGCTCGACATCGCGCTGCGGATGCGGGTCCACGCGCTGATGCAGGCGATCGAGGCGGAAGGCTGGCCCGGCATCATCGACCTCACGCCCGGCATCCGCTCGCTGCAGATCCATTACGACAGCATCGCCCTGCCGCTCGGCAAGCTGCTGGACGGCCTGAAGGCGCTGGAACTCAGCCTGCCCGACGCCAGGGACATGCGGGTGCCGTCGCGCATCGTCCACCTGCCGTTGTCGTGGAACGACGACCAGGCGCAGCTTGCGGCGCAAAAATACATGGAGCTGGTACGGCCCGACGCGCCGTGGTGTCCGTCCAACATCGAGTTCATCCGCCGCATCAATGGCCTGGACAGCGTCGACGACGTCTACCGGCTGTTCTTCGACGCCAGCTACATGGTGCTGGGGCTGGGCGACGTCTATCTCGGCGCGCCGGTCGCCACGCCGGTCGATCCGCGGCACCGGCTGGTCACCACCAAGTACAACCCCGCCCGGACCTGGACGCCGGAGAACGCGGTCGGCATCGGCGGCGCCTATCTGTGCATCTACGGCATGGAAGGGCCGGGCGGGTACCAGCTCGTCGGCCGCACCATCCAGGTGTGGAACACCTGGCGGCAGCCGAAGCCGTTCGAGCCGAAAGTGCCGTGGTTGCTGCGGTTCTTCGACCAGATCCGGTTCTTTCCGGTGTCCGCCGAGGAGCTGCTGGAGGCGCGCGCCGATTTCCCCCATGGCCGCTACAAGGTCGACATCGAGGAAACCAGCTTCAGCCTGCGGGAATACACCCATTTCCTCGAATCGAACGCCGAGGGCATCACCGCATTCAAGACGACGCAGCAGGCCGCGTTCGAGGCCGAGCGCCAGCGCTGGGCCGAGCAGGGCCTCGCCACCTATGTGGGCGAGGAAACCGTCGCCGCCATTCCCGACGAGGCCGCGCTGCCGGAAGGATCGGTTGGCGTCGAGTCCCACGTCCCCGGCAATGTCTGGAAGCTGGTCGTCGAGATGGGCCAGTCGGTCGAGGCCGGCGACACCCTGGTCATCGTCGAATCCATGAAGATGGAGCTGGCCATCACCGCGCCGGTCGCGGGCGTGGTCAGCGAATATCGCTGTCAACCCGGCCGTCCCGTGCAGGCGGGACAGGTCGTTGCCGTATTGAAGGCTGCCTGATGTCCTTATCGTCGTTCCAGATCGAAGACCTCATCGCCTCATACCGGGACGGGCGCACCACGCCCGAACAGGTAATCGCCGAGGTCTATGACCGGATCGACGCCTGGCCCGACAAGGCCGTGTGGATCAGCCTGTTCCCGCGCGAGGAGGCGCTGGCCAGGGCACGGGACGTGGCCGCGCGGCCCGAGGGCGTTGACGGATTGCCGCTCTACGGCATCCCGTTCGCGGTGAAGGACAACATCGACGTGGCCGGCCTGCCGACCACGGCGGCGTGCCCGGACTACGCCTACCAACCCTGGGAGAACGCCACGGCGGTGCAGCGCCTGCTCGACGCGGGCGCGCTCGTCATCGGCAAGACCAATCTGGATCAGTTCGCCACCGGCCTCAACGGCACGCGGTCGCCCTATGGCGCGCCGCGCTGCGTGTTCGACCAGGACTACATCTCCGGCGGCTCCAGCTCCGGCTCGGCGGTGGCGGTGGCCTCGGGCATGGTGTCGTTCTCGCTCGGCACCGACACGGCCGGCTCGGGCCGGGTGCCGGCGGCGCTCAACAACATCGTCGGCGTCAAGCCCACGAAAGGCCTGCTCAGCACGGCGGGCGTTGTGCCGGCGTGCCGGTCGCTCGATTGCGTCACCGTGCTCGCGCTCAATGTCGGCGACGGCAACCGGGTGCGGCGCATAGCCTCGGCCAATGACGGCGACGATCCCTACGGCCGGACCATGACGCCAAAATCGTTACCACTTCGCGGCTTCCGCTTCGGCGTGCTGGCCGGCGAGGACCGCAATTTCTTCGGCGACAAGGACGCGGCGGGCCTTTACGACCGGGCCTGCGAGCGGTTGGCCGGCCTGGGCGGTCAGGCGGTGCCGTTCGACTACCAGCCGTTCCGCGACGCCGCCGCCCTGCTCTATGACGGGCCGTGGGTGGCCGAGCGGCTGGCGGCGATCCAGACCTTCTTCAACAACAATCCTTTGGCGGTGCATCCGGTGGTGCGCCAGATCGTCCAGGGCGGCCGCCGGTTCAGCGCGCTCGACGCCTTCGAGGGCCAGTACCGGCTGAAGGCGCTGGAGAGGGTGGCGGCGCGCGAGTGGGAAAAGTTCGACTTCATGCTGCTGCCGACCTGCCCGACCACCTACAAGGTAGCGGACATGGAGGCCAATCCGGTCGAGTACAATTCCAACCTGGGCCTCTACACCAACTTCGTGAACCTGCTGGATTGCTGCGGCCTCGCCGTGCCCGCCGGCAAGCGCCGCGACGGCCTGCCGCTGGGCGTGACCCTCATCGGCCCCGCCTTCACCGACGATGCGCTGGCCGTGCTGGGCGACCGGCTGCACCGGGCGCTGGTCGAGAGCGCCGGCGCCACTGGCCAGCCGCTGTCCGCCCGTTCGCTGGTCGCCGAGCCGGCGGGCGCCGCCTATGTGGACCTGGCCGTGGTCGGCGCCCATCTGCGCGGCATGCCGCTGCACCACCAGCTCACCGAGCTCGACGCCCGCTTCGTGCGCGCCTGCCGCACCGCCGGCTTCTACCGGCTGTTCGCGCTGCCCGACACCACGCCGCCCAAGCCTGGGCTGATCCGCGATCCGGACTTCAAGGGCAAGGGCCTGGAGATCGAGGTCTGGCGGCTGACCGACGCCGCGTTCGGCCGCTTCGTCGGCCGCATCCCCGGCCCGCTCGGCATCGGCACCATCGAGTTGGAAGACGGCACCAGCGTGAAGAGTTTTCTTTGCGAGGAATGGGCGGTGCGCGGCGCCGAGGACATCACCGGCTTCGGCGGCTGGAAGGGCTACAGCAACGCCCTGATCGCAAACGCGACTGCGGCATCGACCGGTTAATTCGCCTCAGCTTCGCCGGACAGGTAGGGAGCCGCAGCCTGGAGGGCGGCTGAATTTCGGTGACAGTGCACTTAATTTGGCATCGACTTCGGTCCGCACTTGCCGGGTGTGAGCGGGCTGCGGACTGCCAATTAAGTGCACTGTTGTCTAATTGATTTCCCTGCAGA
>JBKJNE010000537.1:0-4495 GCA_046596015.1 Alphaproteobacteria bacterium | reverse complement strand
GATGTCCGCCGAGACGGCGGGTTCCGCGGCGTTGCCGAGCACGGCCTGTCTCAGCTCATCGAAGCTGGTCAGCAGGTCGTCGCGCACCTCGGCCAGGTCGGGCAGCAGCTTGGCGCAGGAAATCAGGCCGAAATCCAGCGTGTCGCAATAGCTCTGGACGGTGATGTTCAGGCCCAGGCCGTGGGTCACCAGCGACAGCGGGTGATAGTGCAGCATGCGGGCGCCATTGAGGTACAGCGGCGCGCGCGGTCCGGCCACGTTCGAGATGGTGACGTTGAACATGGGCTGGACCAGGTCGGCGAGGCGCAGGCCGCCATAGAGCTGGGACGCGAGCCGCAGCACCAGCGGCGCGCCGGCGATGTTGTAGTCCTGGATCATGGCGCCCTTGGTCGCCTCGACCTCGGTCTTGGCGGCGCGGCTGCGCTTGTTGACGGCGCGCAAGCGGTCGATGGGGTCCTCGATGTCGGTGGCCAGGCCGCAGATCATGCCGGTGACCAGCGTGCCCATCTGGTCGGTGGCCGCGTCACCCCGGCGCAGCGAGACCGGCACCATGGCGAGCAGCTCGTCGCCCAACTGGCCGCCGGTGCGCTGCAGGTAGCGCCGCAGGGCGCCGGCGCAGACGCTCATCACCACGTCGTTGAGCGTCACCTTCAGGGCGTTCTTGATCGCCTTTGCCTCGACCAGCGAGACCGAGCCGATCACATAACGGCGGCTGCGCGAGACCGCCCGGTTGAACGGCGTGGGCGGCGCGGTGCGCGTCAGCGCCTCGCCCTGGCTCAGCCGGTCCATCATCACGGTGGAATAGTTGTTCGCCGCGTCGGCCATGCGCGGCAGAGCCTCCAGCATGGTCAGCGGCTGCTGCATGAAGCGCAGGAACGCGTCGCTCAGCAGTTCCCACATGTGCGGCGCGTGGGTGCCGTCGGGCAGTCCGGCCGGCGGCGTCACCTGCCGCGGCTCGGGCGTGGGGTCCATCATCATGTCGAGCTGCATGACGCCGGATTCGCCGTCGATCACCGCGTGGTGGATCTTGATCGCCAGGCAGACGCGGTTCCCCTGCAGGCCGTCGATCAGGTGGTACTCCCACAGCGGCCGGTTCATGTCCATGGGCGCGGCGGCGATGCGCGACAGCGCGGCCTCGAGCTGCTCCAGCGAACCGGGCCTCGGCAGGCGGACGCGGCGGATGTGATAGTCGAAGTCGATGTTCGCGAGGTCGTCGTGCCACACCGGATGGTCGAGGCCGAACGGGATGTCGACGCGGCGGATGCGGTAGTTCTTCAGCGCCGGGGCGCGCTGCGCCACCAGCTCCTTCACCTGCTTGAAGAACTGCTCGGGATCGGTGCCCTCGGGAAGCTGGAAGATCGGGCAGCTCGCTACGTGCAGCGGCACGTCCTCGCTCTCGAAGTGCAGCCAGCTGGCGTCCATGCCGGATAGTTTCTCGATCTGCGTACTCATGATCCCACCCTCCCTTGCGGTCTCAGAATCCGTCTTCCAGCTGCTTGCCGAACATGCCGCCCACCGTGCGCGCCACGAAGCGCGGCGCGTAGCGCAGCCATTCCACGCCCAGCTGATAGGCGATGCCGTTGATCTTGATCACCTCGCCGGCGTGCAGCGCGTCGAAGCCTTCCCTCGCCACCTGCTTGGCATCGAGCTTCATGAAGTCCGGCACCGCCGGGTTGGCGCCGGTCTTGCCGGTGGCGGCCTTCGAGAAGCCGGTCTCGGTCAGGCCGGGGCACAGCGCGGTGACGGTGATGTTGTGGGGCTTCAGCTCCTCGCTCAGTGCCTCGCTCAGCGACAGCACGAACGCCTTGGTCGCGCCGTAGACGGCGGCGTTGGGCGTGGGGTTGAACGACGCCACCGACGCCACGTTGAGGATGCGTCCCTCGCGCTGCTCGGTCATTGGGCCGGCGAACAGGTGGCACAGCTCGGTCAGCGCGGCCACGTTGACGGCGATCATGCCGGTCACCCGTGACAGGGGCGTGTCGGCGAAATTGCGGAACACGCCGAAGCCGGCGTTGTTGACCAGCACGTCGATGTGAATGCCGTCGGTCTGCACAGCCTTGAAAATTTGCTGGGGCGCGGACGGCTTGGAGAGATCCTTCGGCAGCACGGTGACTGTCGTGCCATAGGCGTCGTAAAGTTCTTCGGCGAGGGTCTGGAGCGCGTCGGCGTTACGGGCGACGACCACCAGGTTGTAGCCGTGCTCGGCGAACACGGTGGCCAGTTCCCGGCCAATGCCGCTGGATGCCCCGGTCACCAGGGCCGTCTTGCCGTATCCGTGTGCCATCGGAAGTCTCCCCGTTTTTTACAAGCATGTTGCAGTGCAGCATGGCTTCCTCCGGCGGCATATAACCAGCAATGACGTTGATTGCAAATACAAGTATGTTGCGGTGCAGCTATGCATTGACCGCATAGTCAGTTTAAGTCACGCATGAACCCAGCATCTCGGCGCCGAAACAGTTCTGCCGTTTACCGCCCGGTAAGCAGGGTGTTAAATAGCCGCAAACAAAAGGGGAGACCGCGTTTCATGCACCCGTCCGTGCACGCCCGTATCACGCCTGAAAAACCGGCCTATATCATCGCCGGATCGGGCGACGTGGTGACCTTCGGAGAGCTCGAAAACCGCTCGAATCGGCTGGCGCAAGTGTTTCGTGCACGGGGCCTGAAGCCCGGCGACCACATCGCGCTGCTGATGGAAAACCAGCAGCGATTCTACGAAGTGTGTTGGGCGGCGCAGCGGGCGGGCCTCTATTTCACCGCCATCAGCACCCGCCTGACCGCGCCCGAGGCGGCCTACATCGTCACCGACTGCGGCGCCAGGATGTTGATCGCGTCCCACGCCATGGCCAAGGTGGCTATCGAGCTGCCCGGGCAGGTGCCGGGCGTCGAGACGCTGCTGATGACCGACGGCACGGTGCGGGGCTTCGGGAGCTACGAGGACGCGGTGGCCGCCATGCCGGCCGCGCCCATCGCCGATGAGACCTCGGGCGTCGACATGCTCTATTCGTCGGGAACGACGGGCCGGCCCAAGGGCGTCAAGCTGCCGCTGACCGGAGAGCCGATCGACTACGTTTCGCCCCAAGGCATGGCGGCGCGGATGCTTTACAATTTCGACGAGAACACGGTTTACCTCTCGCCCGCACCGCTCTATCACGCGGCCCCGCTCCGCTTCAACATGTGGGTCATGCGGGTGGGCGGCACCTGCGTGATCATGGAGCACTTCGATGCCGAGGACTACCTGCGCCAGGTCGAGAAGCACCGCGCGACCCACAGCCAACTGGTGCCGACCATGTTCGTGCGCATGCTGAAGCTGCCGCAGGAGGTGCGCGCGCGGTACGACGTCTCGTCGCTGAAGGTGGCGATCCACGCCGCCGCGCCGTGCCCCATCGAGGTGAAGCGGGCGATGATCGGCTGGTGGGGGCCGATCCTGATGGAGTACTACGCCGGCACGGAAGGCAATGGCTCCACCTTCATCAATTCCGAGGACTGGCTGAAGCACCCGGGCTCCGTGGGACGCTCGCTGGTCGCCAAATTGCACATCGTCGGCGACGACGGGCAGGAGCTGCCGCCGGGCGAGCCGGGCACCATCTACTTCTCCGGCGGGCCGGAATTCACCTACCACAACGACGCGGAAAAGACCGCCCAGACCCGCAACGACAAGGGCTGGTCGACTCTGGGCGACGTGGGCTACGTGGACGAGGAGGGGTTTCTTTACCTGACCGACCGCAAGGCGTTCATGATCATCTCCGGCGGCGTGAACATCTATCCGCAGGAGGTCGAGAACCTGCTGATCGGCCACCCCAAGGTGGCGGACGTGGCGGTCTTCGGTGTGCCCAACGAGGAGTTCGGAGAGGAGGTCAAGGCCGTCGTCCAACCCATGGTGTGGTCGGACGCCGGCCCGGCGCTCGAGGCCGACATCATCGGCTACTGCCGGCAGCACCTGGCGCACCTGAAGTGCCCGAAGAGCGTCGATTTCGAGCCGGAACTGCCGCGCCATCCGACCGGCAAGCTTTACAAGCGGCTGCTGCGCGACCGCTACTGGGGCAACAAGGACAGCCGGATCGTCTAGCTGCCCGTCATGGCGGTCAATTGCACCGTGGTGCCGTCGTCGCCCGAGATCACGTTGACGGACGCGTTGCGCCCTTCCTTCTTGAAGGACAGGCTCTGCATGGTGTCGCCCTGGGAGAACTCGCCCTCCTTCTCCCAGCCGTCCGACTTCATCTTGTCGGCATAGAAGCCGGCGACCTTGCCGACGGCGTCCTTGGTCTGGCCCTGCACCATGAAGCCCTGCGGCACCGAGGTGGCGGCGACGATCTTCAGGTCGGGATAGACGGGAACGTCACCGGGAAAGCCGTCCGGCACCTTCAGGTTCTCGCCGACCTGGACCGTGCTGCCGTCGGGGCCGCCCATGGTGTAGGTCGCCTTGTCGCCGTCGCGGTCGATGTCCATGTCGATGCCCTGCTGCTTGGCGATCTTCTCGGCGGCGGTATCAGCCGTG
>JBKJNE010000060.1:0-4342 GCA_046596015.1 Alphaproteobacteria bacterium | reverse complement strand
CAGTCTGCCCTTGAGCTCCAGGTCCCTCGCCAGCTGCTTCTTGCCGGAGACGAAGGCGGTCAGCGCCGTATCGTTGCCCGGCGGCACCGATACCGTCTCCCAGTTGCTGTTGGTGGTGTTGCAGGCCGCGAGCAGAAGGCCGGTCAGGACGGCCGGAAGAAAGCGTTGTTTCATCGGACCGGTCACCGCAGCTTCATGTCGACGCGGACGGCGACATACTTCTGGAAGTCAGACAGCTTGTCGTCGGAATAGACCATGTCCCGCCGCAGGATCAGCGGGTCGGCGAAGGACGGGTTGCCGCCGCGCTGCACCGTCGTCGCGGTGCTGTAGCCGCGGTCCTGGAGGATCGACATCGCGGTCGGGCTGGTGTCGCCATAAGGATAGGCGAAGTGCTTGATGGGCTTGCCCAGCTTGGACGACAGCACGCCCTCGGGCGTCACGATCTCCTTGGCCACCCGCTCCTTGTAGGCGTTCCCGTTGGATTCGTTGGGCAGCAGCGCCATGCTGGTGTGGGTCTTGGAGTGCGATTCCACGTCGATCAGGCCGCCGGCCTCCATCTCGTTCATCTGCGCCCAGGTCATCGCCATGCCGGCGCCGACGAAATCCGAATAGACGTAGACGGTCGCCGGAAAGCCGTATTTCTTCAGGATCGGGAACGCGATGTCGTAGGTCGAGCGGTAGCCATCGTCGATGGTGATCACCACCGTCTTGTCGGGCAGGTCCTTGGCACCGCTCAGGAACGCATGCATGTCGGACAGGCTGACGACGGCGTAGCCGTTGTTCTTCAGCCACGCCATCTGCTGCTCGAAGGCGTTCTGCGATACCTCCATCTTGTTGCGCGCCCGGTTACCGGCGCCGAACTGGTGGTAGCAGAGGATCGGCACCACCTGGTAGCCGTCCGTATCCACCGACCACGCCTTGCCGGCGCGCAACGGGATGACGACGATCTGCCCCGGCGTCACGGTCCGCGTACCGTTCGCCTCGACGATGCCGGCAACCTTGGCCTCGTCGTCGAGGTAGGTCTTCGCCAGGGAGCCCAGCGTATCCTTGGCACCCGCCCGGACCAGCACGAAATCATCGGTCCGCGCCACGACGGCGTCGCGCGGCGCCTCGACCCGGACCTGCTCGGTGGCGCAGCCCGCCAGCATCGCCGCGAATGCGGCCGCGGAAATCAGCCGCGTGAGACTCCTGGAGATGGCCATGGAACTAACGCTTTCTCTTCGACCGCGCGGCCGGCTCGGGATCGTCCGGCGCCTCCGCGAATGGGTCGTTCTCGTGCGCCGGCTCGTTCTCGTTGAAGGGATCGCTCTCCAGGAACGGGTTCTCGCGGGCCGGTGCCGGCGCGGCCCCGGCGGTCCCGCCGGGCGCGATCAGCGTGGCATCGATCACCGGCCGGACCGCCGGGCCGACCGATATGGTGGTGAGGTCGCCATCGCCCGACGGCCCCTCGTCATCGTCGCGCCACATGGCCGGGATCGGCTTCGTCGAAATGTCGGGTACATCGGAGCCTTCGGCGGCGTGCTTGGCGACGAGACCGTTCAGCGCCTCGGCCATACGGTTGAAGGTGTTGAACAATTCGCCGATTTCATCGCGCCGGACTTCGGAAATGCGCTGGTCGAAATCGCCCGCCGCCACCGCCAGCATGACCTGGCGCAGTTTCTTCATCGGCTTGGCGATCAGGCCGCCGAACACGTAGAGCATCACCACCACGGCGACCACGGTGAGCACCACCACGCCCATCATCAGCAGCCGGGTGATCGCCATCACCCGGTCCAGCCCGGCCTTGGAGGTGCCCAAGTGGATGCGGCCGACCTCCTTGTTCTGGAACAGGATCGGGGTATCGAAGTTGAACACGCTGGTGCCGTTCGGCAGCTGGACCGAGGACGCGGTGACATCGGGCGACCGCTTCAGTATCTCCATGTCCTTGGGCGTTACATAAGGCTTGCCGGCGAGCGCCGGATCGCTGGCGGCCCGGATGGTGCCGGTGTGATCGACCACGGCCAGGTTTGCGAAGGTGTCGCGCTCGCTGGCATCCTGGACGAAGGTCTCCAGCCTGATCCAGTCCTCGCTGAGCACCGGGATCGCCGACTCCGTGGCGATGAACTTGGCCAACGACGATCCGGAATCCAGCTCCTGCTCCTGGATCGCCTCGCCCTGGAAATGGAACACGGTGAACATGGCCGCGATCATGAACGCCGCGAGAATGCCGCCCATGCCCGCGGCCCACTTGACCTTCAGCGGGATGTATTTGTTGGCGGCGGCCTCCTGCTCCTGATCGATCAGGACGTTCAGCTCACGCTGCAGCGCCTCGGCCACCTCGGCGCCGGTCTGGTAACGCTTCTCCGGCCGCTTGTTGAGCAGCTTGGTGACGATGCGCTGCAGGCCCACCGGCAATTCCGGCGCCGTCTTCCTGATCGGCTCCGGGTCCTGCTGGGTGATCTGCAGTAGCAGCGAGGTCATGGTGCTGGCGTTGAACGCCTTGGCGCCGGTGAACAGTTCGTAGAGGATGACGCCGAGGGAGAACAGGTCCGAGCGTCCGTCGAGCTTTTCGCCCAGTGCCTGTTCGGGCGACATGTAGCGCGGGGTGCCCAGCACGGTGCCGGCATGGGTCTTTCCCATGTCGTCGGCGCTGTCGCGGCGGGCGATGCCGAAGTCGGCCACCTTGATCGTCTCGCTGCCGCGCATGAACAGGATGTTCGCCGGCTTGATGTCCCGGTGGATGATGCCGAGCCGGTGGGCGTAGTCGAGCGCCTGGGCGAGCTGGATGCCGATGGAGACGATGCGCTTGAGCGGAATCTTCTCGTTCTTTTCCAGGAGGTCGCTGAGCGTCAGTTCCTCCAGGAACTCCATGGTGATGTAGGGTTTACGCCCGACGCGGCCCACGTCGAAAATGGTGACGATGTTCGGATGCGAGATCGCGCCGGCGGCCCGCGCTTCGCGCAGGAAGCGGTTCATGTAGTCCTCGTCGATGCACAGCGCATCCTTGAGGACCTTGATGGCGACGGTACGATCGATTTCGGGGTCGTAGGCCTTGAAGACCTCGGCCATCGCGCCTTCCCCGATCATGCCGTCGACCAGATACCGGCCGATCGACTTCGTCTCCGTACCGTCTGCAGTCATGCAAGCCTCCTGCGCCTTCCCCGTGAAACCTGAAAGGCTACCTCCATGCGGCGTCAACTCTAGTGCAGACAACAAGAATCAGCAAAGATTCTGCTCCGCAGCAAAGCGTCAGCCGCCACGAACCCGTTCCGGCGCCGGAAAGATGCCAACTCGGCCACTAACCGCGCGGATTACTGAGTGTACGGCCTGCGGCCAGCGGTGCAAGGATACCGTTGTCCGAGCCGTCGATGAGCACCGCGCCGACCGTCCGTGCATAAAAATCAGCCGGCCCCACGCCGCCGATGACGGAATAGGCAAAGCCCTGCGACCGCTGGGCATGGAGCACCGAGAGCAGCAGCGCCCGTCCGACTCCCTGATTGCGCGCGGCCTCCGCGACCCCCATCGGGCCGAAGAAATTGCGGCAGGTGGCGTCATGGCAGGCGAATCCGAGCATCTGCCGGTCCTTGACGGCGATATGGCACGCGATGGGAAGGCGCGAGAACGACACGTCCGCCTCGGCGGCCCAGCCCGGGAACCGCGCCGTCACCCAGGCCAGGACCGCGGGTTTCTCCAGCACCAGCGCCGGCCGCACGTCGATGCCGTTCGCCGCCATGCGGGCGAGAGCCTCGTCGAGGTCCGGAAGGTCGTAGAGCTTGGCGAGCATGTCGGGCATGGCGCGAGACTAGATCATTCCGTCGCCGCCGTCCCGCCATCTTGTGTTGGAGTCGCCCGCGCCGGCAGGCCATAGTGCCAGCCAACCGAGACGGAGGACCGAATGGAACTGGGGCTGAAGGACAAGGTGATCTTCATCGCCGGCGCATCGCGCGGCATCGGCCGGGCCATGGCCGAGGCGTTCGCGCGGGAGGGCGCCAGGGTTGCGATCACCGGGCGCACCGAGCAGGCGCTCGAGGAGGCGCGCGCCGCCCTTTCGGCCATCGCCGGAAAGGACAACGTGGTCGCGGTGCCGGGCGACATGACGAAGTCCGTGGACATCGCCCGCTCGCTGGACCGTACCGAAGCCAAGCTTGGCGCGATCCACTGCGCCGTCGCCAATGTGGGCATCGGGCGTGCGCCGCTGGGCGTGGACGTCAGCGACGAGGACTGGGACGCCGACATCGCGCAGAATCTGACCGGCTCGATGTTCCTGGCGCGCGACGCCATCAAGCGCATGCTGAAGCGGCCGCCCGGGGACCGCGACGGCGCCAACGTGATCATGATCTCGTCCATCGCTGGCGTCGACGCC
>JBKJNE010000045.1:0-5291 GCA_046596015.1 Alphaproteobacteria bacterium | reverse complement strand
CTCGCCGACCTTGAACGAGCCGCTGTCCGGCGTTTCCTGGCCGGTGATCATCCGGAACAGGGTGGTCTTGCCGGCGCCGTTCGGGCCGATGACGCCGACGATGGCACCCGGCGGCATCAGGAAGCTGAGGTCGTCGATCAGCAGGTTCTCGCCATAGCCCTTGGAGACGTTCCTGGCCTCGATCACCACATTGCCCAGGCGCGGCCCCGGCGGGATGACGATGCGCGCGGCACCGGCGGTCTGGCGCTCGTTGGCCTTGTCCAGCATCTGCTCGTAGGACTTGAGGCGGGCCTTCGACTTGGCCTGGCGCGCCTTGGGCGACTGGCGCACCCAGTCCAGTTCCTCGGCCAGCGCCTTCTGGCGCGACACGTCCTCGCGGCCTTCCTGCTCCAGCCGCTTCTGCTTCTGCACCAGCCAGTTGGAATAGTTGCCCTCGTAGGGAATGCCCTGGCCCCGGTCCATCTCCAGGATCCAACTGGTCACGTTGTCCAGGAAGTAGCGGTCATGGGTGACCATCAGCACGGTGCCGGGATAGTCGGCCAGGTAGTGCTCCAGCCAGGCGACGCTCTCGGCGTCCAGATGGTTGGTCGGTTCGTCGAGCAGCAGCATGTCGGGCTTCTGCAGCAGGAGGCGCGCCAGCGCCACGCGGCGGCGTTCGCCTCCCGACAATTTGGTGACGTCGGCGTCGCCCGCCGGGCAGCGCAACGCGTCCATGGCGATCTCGACCTGGCGGTCGATGTTCCAGCCGTCGACCGCGTCGATCTGCTCCTGCAGCTCGCCCATCCGCTCGTACAGCCTGGCCATGTCGTCGTCGGACATCTCGTCGCCCAGCTTGCCGGTGACCTCGTTGAACTCGTCGATCAGCGACTGGGTCTTGTGCACGCCGTCCATGACGTTGCCGAACACGTCCTTGTTCGGATCCAGCGTCGGCTCCTGCTCCAGATAGCCGATCTGGATGCCTTCGGCGGCCCATGCCTCGCCATTGTAGTCCTTGTCGCGGCCGGCCATGATCTTGAGCAGGGTCGACTTGCCCGCGCCGTTGACGCCCAGCACGCCGATCTTGGCGCCCGGCAGGAACTGCAGGGTGATGTCCTTGATGACCGTCTTGCCGCCCGGATAGGTCTTGGACAGGCCTTTCATGACATAGACGTACTGGTACGAGGCCACGGAGCGACTCCTGTTGATTGGGTGGGCCGGTTTATAGCGGCAGGCGGGCCGCTTCGTCGAGTGTGTCGGCGGACGATTCGCCCCGGGGGCGAGACCAAGCGGTCAAGTTCGCAGACATGGCCTCTTATGACCCCGATTCAAGGGCATGCGCGCGGGGCGTTGAACCGGAAACGCTCCCGGTATATATATGATGACGTTATATGATGATGGAGCGTCTCATGCGAACGATCATCGAGCTGCCGGAACGCAATATCGCGGCGCTGGAGAAAATCTGCGCGAAGGAAGGCATCTCGCGCGCGGAGGCTATTCGTCGGGCTGTCGATGCCTATCTTGCCAGCAGCCGAATAAGTGACGAAGACGACATTTTCGGCATGTGGCGCGATCGGGACATCGACGGACTGGAGTATCAGCGGCAGATCCGATCGGAGTGGCCCGAATGAAGGCGGTGTTCGATACGAATATTCTCATCGATTACACGAAAGGCGTCCCGGCCGCGAAGGCGGAGATCGTCGGCGTAGATCGGGGACTGATCAGCATCGTCACATGGATGGAGTTTTTGGCGGGCATATTCGACCCGCGGGAAGCAACCCGGGCGCGGCACTTTCTGGACCGGTTTGAGATCGTGCCGGTAGGGCTCGATGTGGCGGAACAAGCTGTCGAGTTGCGGCAGCGTCATCGGATGAAGCTACCTGACGCGGTGATCTGGGCTACAGCCAAAACCCATCACGCCTTGCTCGTCACCAGAAACACCAAGGATTTTCCCAGCGAGCGAGATATACGCTTTCCCTATCAACTCTAATCACACGACGTTTATCAAAATGTAGTTGCGATCGATGCTCGATGCTCCTACATCTGGTTAAACAGACCTGTTTATCTGGATTTCGCGATGCCCAGCCCCAAGCGCGACCATCTCGTCGACACCGCCGCCGCCCTGTTCCAGCGTGACGGCTTTCACGCCACCGGCATCGATACCATCCTGGCGCAGGCCGGCGTCGCCAAGATGACGCTCTACAACCACTTCAAGTCGAAGGACGAACTGATCGTCGCCGCGCTGGAGGTGGAGGGCGCCCGCTATATCGCCTGGCTGCGCGGGCGCGCCGACAGCCTCGCCGAGGAGCCGGGCGAGCGGCTGCTCGCCATCTTCGAGGCGCTGGAGGAATGGTTCGAGCGCGAAGGCTTCAACGGCTGCGTGTTCATGAAGGCGGCCTGCGAGTACGGGCAGACCAACAATCCGGTGCACATGGCCGCCGCCGCCCAGAAGCGCGCCGTATTCGACTACATGCTGGAGAACGCCACGTCGGCTCGGCTGAAGGACCCGCGCAACCTGGCCCAGCAACTGCTGCTGCTGCACGAGGGCGCCATCGCCGTCGCCCATGAGTTCGGCGCACCCATCGCCGCGAGGCAGGCCAAGCGCGCCGCCGCCGTCGTCATCGAGGACGCGGGCTGAACATTAGAAAGGCCCGGCACCGCTTCCCCGCCGTGCCGGGCCTGCCCTCGCTTGCTTGACCGGCGTTCAGCCCTTCAGCGGCGCGGTCGCCAGCGTCGCGGCGTTCTTCTTGCCCTGCTCGCTTGCGTCGCGCATGGGCCTGGCGGTCGACAGGTCGCCGATCTCGCCGATATGGGCGGCCACGTCCTCGGCGGTGATGCTCATGCCGAAATTGACGCCCTGGGTCTCGACCATGGCGGCGCGCGAGACGGTGCCCGCGCCAGCGCTGAGGATCATGCCGGTGGGCGCGTCCTCGCTGACCAGGTACATGACGGCGGGCGACACCAGCTCGGGCGCGTACATGGCCGCGCGATCGCCGCTGATCATGCCCTCGGTCATGCGGGTGAGCGCGAAGGGCGAGATGGTGTTGACGCGGATGTTGTCGCGCTCGCCTTCCAGCTTGGCCACGTTCATGAAGCCGTAGAGGCCGGCCTTGGCGGCGCCGTAGTTGGTCTGGCCGAAATTGCCGTGCAGGCCGGTCACCGAGGTGGTGACGACGATGCGGCCATATTGCTGCTGGCGCATGATCGGCCAGACGGCGCGCGAGCAGATCACCGAGCCCATCAGATGCACCTCGAGGACGGCGCGAAAATCGGCGATATCCATCTTGGAAAAGGTCTTGTCGCGCAGGATGCCGTCGTTGTTGATCAGGATGTCGCCGCGGCCCCAGCTGTCCATGATCTTCTGGACCATGTTGGCCACGCCGCCCTCGTCGGTGACGCTGCAGCCATCCGACATGGCCTCGCCTCCCGCCGCCCTGATCTCGGCGACCACGGCCTCGGCCGCCGCGCTCGAGCCGCCGCTGCCGTCGATGGCGCCGCCCAGGTCGTTGACCACGACCTTCGCACCCCGGCGCGCCAGTTCCAGCGAGTGAGCCCGGCCCAGGCCGCCGCCCGCACCCGTGACGATCGCGACCTTGCCTTCGAACCTGATGGCCATTCTTTTCCTCCGCCCGTGAATCCGCGGCCATTGTTACCACAGGGTTTCGATCACGGAAGGTGAAAGTTCATCCTTGCGCATGATCGGCGCGCACCGGCATACAATTCGCCGGAACATGGGAGGACCGCATGCAGCTCTATGACTTCAAGATGGCGCCCAACGCGCGCCGCGTCCGGGTGTTCGTGGCCGAGAAGGGCCTCGACATCCCCAGGGTCGAGGTGGACCTGGGCAACCGCGCCCAGTTGAACGACGACTACCGCAAGATCAATCCCATGGCCGAGGTGCCGTCGCTGGTGCTCGATGACGGCACCGTCATCACCGAGAGCACGGCGATCTGCCGCTATCTGGAGGAGGTCTATCCCGACCCGCCGCTGTGCGGCCGCAACCCGCTGGAGCGCGCCCAAGTGATGATGTGGGACCGCCGCGTGGAGCAGCACGGCTTCGCCGCCGTCGCCGAGGGCTTTCGCAACAGCAGTCCGTTCTTCAAGGACCGCGGCGTCACCGGCCCGGCCGACTTCGCCCAGATTCCGCAACTGGCCGAGCGCGGCAAAGCGCGCTTCGCCAATTTCCTGGCACTGATGGAACAGCGCCTCGGCGAGGCCGAATACGTGGCCGGCGACCGTTACAGCATCGCCGACATCACCGCCATGGTGGCCATCGACTTCTCGCGCACCATCAAGGCGCGGATCGGCGAGGACCAGCCCAACCTGCAGCGCTGGTACGCTGCGGTCAGCGGGCGGCCCAGCGCGCAGGCCTGATCTCGCGCCGTGGCGAAGGCGGTAGCGGGCTCCTACATCTCGTCGGCGCCGGTCATCTGAGGTATGATCGGTCAGCGGTGTCCAAGGCCTTTGCTCAGGGGGATCGATCAATGCTGCATCATGCGTCGTTTCCGTCGTGCGACCCGGAACGGGCCGCCCGCGTGCTCGCCGAGCTGTGGAAGGGGCGCTCGCTGCCCTTCCCGGTCTTCCCGAACTCGCATATCGCCATCAAGGGCGATGACAAGGGCACGGCCATCGAGTTCTATCCGGCCGGCCAGGTGCTGGTGCCAGGGCCGGCAGGCGCCCAGGTCGAAGTCCAGCATGCCGCCGCGCCTTCGGAATCCCATCTCGCCGTCGGCGTCGACATCACCGAGGCCGAGGTGCATGCCGTCGGCAGGCGCGAGGGCTGGCGCACCGAGACCCACGACCGCGGACCGTTCCATGTCATCGAGCTGTGGATCGACAACCTCTACATGCTCGAAATCCTGCCGCCGGAATTCCAGGCCGAGTATCTGGGGTTCGCGACAATCGAGAACTTCGAGAAGTTCTTCCTGCCCGCCGCCGACGCGGCCTGAAAGGGTCCGCCGCCCATGAGTGACCCGGGTAGAGAAAGCCGGGATTGGCCGCGCAAGACGCGCGAGTTCCAAAACCATCATTTCGATTCCACGGTGTGGAACGATTTCCGTTTCCGTGACGGCGACATCATCGTCGCCACCTATGCCAAGTCGGGCACGACCTGGACGCAGCAAATCGTCGGCCAATTGCTGTTCAACGGCTCCACCGAGGTGGACGTGGGCGAGATGTCGCCCTGGGTCGATCTGCGCGTGCCGCCCAAGGAGATCAAGCTGCCGGCCATCGAGGCGCAGAGCCACCGGCGCTTCCTCAAGACCCACCTGCCGGTCGATGCGCTGGTGTTCTCGCCGCGGGCCAAATACGTCTAT
>JBKJNE010000016.1:0-3122 GCA_046596015.1 Alphaproteobacteria bacterium | reverse complement strand
TGGGCATCCAGCGCGCCACCTTCCTGATCGACGGCGGCGGCGTCATCCGCCACGTCTGGCCGAAGGTGTCGGTCAAGGGCCACGCCGACGAGGTGCTCGCCGCCGTGAAGGCGCTCTGAGCCGGCGATGACCGGCATCGCCACGCTGACCGAGGCCGCCTGCGCCGTGCTGTGCACCGCCGACGCGCGGGACAAGGCGGCGCTGGCCAGGCGCGTGGCCCAAGCGTGGCGGACGGGCGCGCTGACGGAAATCGGCGACAGCCTGCCGCCGGACCGCCCGTCCCGCCCAGAACGGCCGGAGCTGATGGCGCCCGGCAAAATGCCGAAGCGGCGTTCGGCGGGGTCGGAGACGACACGGATCGCGCTGCTGCACGCGCTTGCGCATATCGAGCTCAACGCCGTCGATCTGGCCTGGGACCTGATCGCCCGCTTCGCCTCGGCCGACATGCCGCGCGCGTTCTTCGACGACTGGGTGACGGTGGGCGACGAGGAAGGGCTGCACTTCCTGCTGATCTCGGACCGGCTCGCCGTGCTGGGCGCGCGGTACGGCGACCTGCCCGCCCATGACGGGCTGTGGGAAGCGGCGGCGGAGACCGCCCACGACCTGATGGCCCGGCTCGCCATCGTGCCGCTGGTGCTGGAGGCGCGCGGCCTCGACGTCACGCCCGGCATGATCCGCCGCTTCGACGGCGCCGGCGACACGCAAAGCGCCGACATCCTGCGCATCGTCTTGCGCGACGAGATCGGACATGTGGCGGTGGGAAAGCGCTGGTTCGACTGGCTGTGCGACCGAACCCGTAATGATTCGCTGGATATGTGGCGAAAATTGGTCAAACGGCATTTCCGTGGCGCGTTGAAGCCGCCATTCAACCTTGAAGCGCGGGAAAAGGCCGGATTTCCGCCGGATTTCGCCGCCGGCCTGTGCAATGCGGCGGACGCCGGTTCGTAATGAGTCGCTTCATGCGGTGAAGTTTGTTAGAAACCCGGCTGGTTCAACGGAACGCCAATCGAGGGCTCAAGGCTTTGCAGAAACGCGACTGGCCGCGTTGGGAAGCGCTTCGTGCATACCTCACGAAGCAGTACCAACATCACTTCCCCGAGCGTCAGATCTATTTCCGCTCGCGCGGTGTGGTGCGCTTCGTCTCGCTGTCGCCCCGTTTCCAGTCGATCTCGCTGGCCGTCGCTTTCACCGTCACCTGCTGGGTCGGCATCGCCTCGGCGACCATGATCTTCGGCAACCAGATGATCGAGAGCAAGGACCGCCAGATCGCCGACCTGCGGGAGATTCGTGGTGACCTGCACAAGCAGCTCCTGACCCTGCAGGACGACATCCTGAACCGCGCCCAGACCGTGCAGGCGCGGCAGGACATGATCGACGGCCTGCTCGCCCGCTCGAAGGATGCCATGCTCGGCAACCTGCCCAGCCGCGAGATGGCCGGCCGCTATCCGGCGATCATCGAGAAGCCGGGCGTCAACGAGAAGCTCCCCGTCGGCGGCCCCGAAACCTCGGAAACGCCGCCCAGCCTGGTCCCGCGCGTGGGCGTGACGCCCGACCAGCGCAAGCGCAACCAGCAGCGGATGCCGATCGTGCTGCGCGGCGAGCGGACCTCGAACGCCAGCGATCCGCTCGGCAGCAAGCTCGACGAGCTCGAGGGCATGCAGAGCGTGCTGATCTTCCGCATGGACAACCAGGTCCGCGACACCATCAACCGGTACGAGCAGGCGCTGAAGATCGCCGGCCTGAGCACCGAGAAGGTACTGGCCGCCGGCCCGCGCCGCATCGCCGCCGGCATGGGCGGTCCCTACCTGCCCATGCGCTTCAACACCTTCGACGACGAGAGCCAGACCCAAGCGCTGATTTCGCTGATGCAGAACGTCGATCGCCTCAGCCTGATCTACAAGACGCTGGAGCGCGCGCCGCTGTCGCTGCCGGTCGAGGAGTTCTATATCTCCAGCACCTTCGGCGGCCGGTCCGATCCGTTCAATGGCGCCCCGGCGTTCCATGCCGGCGTCGATCTCGGTAGCCAGGTGGACAACTCGCCGATCTTTTCCACCGCCCCCGGCAAGGTCTCGTTCGCCGGCCGGGACGGCGCCTATGGCCTGATGGTCGAGCTGGATCACGGCAACGGTTTCGTGACCCGCTATGGGCACCTCAGCAAGATCATGGTAAGACAGGGCCAACGTGTCGCCCTGCGCGAGGAAGTCGGTGTCATGGGAAGCTCCGGTCGCAGCACCGGCACCCACCTGCACTATGAAGTCCGCTTCAACGGCACGCCGATCAATCCGGTGAAGGTCTTCAAGGCAGCACAGCATGTTCAGGCAATCTGACCCCCGCGACGGCAAGCCGCCCATCAAAGAAAGGGAAGTAGTGTCCACCAATCCGAACCGCACCGCCGCGAACACGCCGTCGATCATCGGCGGCGACGTCCAGCTCAAAGGCAACCTGATCACCACCGGCGAAGTGCAGTTCGACGGCCGCATGGAGGGCGACCTGCACTGCGGCTCGCTGACCATCGGCGAGAGCGCCGAAGTGACCGGCAGCGTGGTCGCCGAGACGGTGATCATCCACGGCAAGCTCAAGGGCACCATCCGCGCCCGCCGCGTGCGCCTGGAGCGCACCGCCAAGGTGCAGGGCGACGTGTGGCACGAGATCATCTCCATCGAGGCGGGCGCCCATATCGAGGGCCAGTTCGTCCATGTCGACAACCCGCTGGAAACCGCGCCTGGCCGCCCAGCTGGCGCCAAGCCCGTTACCGCCCCGACGACCAGCGCCGCACAGCCGGCCGCGGAGGCGCCGACCAACGGCGGCGTCCCGGTTCGCCCGACGACGCCGGCGAACTGAAGCAAAGCCAGTTCGACCTGTTCAGTTAAGCAAAGGGCGGCAGAGATGCCGCCCTTTTTTGGTTTTGTTTGGATATCGGGCGAATGGCCTGGACACCGAACGAGCGCGAAATCGAAAGCGCCCTCGCGCTGGGCGCACCGGATCGATACGCGTATTTCGTCAAGCGCGCGGCTGACAATGAGGCCGTCTGGAGTCTCTGGCGCGACGGCTGGGCTCTTGTCGGAGACAATCACGGCAGCCAACTGGTCCCTGTCTGGCCGCATGAGAACTATGCGGTGCTC
>JBKJNE010000008.1:0-5382 GCA_046596015.1 Alphaproteobacteria bacterium | reverse complement strand
CCGGCGACCGCCAGCACGATGCGCCAGGCCGTTTCGCTGGTCTGCTCGATGTTGTAGGGCGGATAGCCGTCGTCGGCCGAGCGGGCGGCACGTTCGAGCATGCTTTCCAGCCGCTCGAAGCCGAGCAGGAACGGGCTCGACAACAAGGATACACGCGTCACCATTGCCTCCTTCCTCGAAGCGGGCAGTGATCGGGCCCCGAAGGCACCCTTTGGTCGCGGCCCGGAACCCGGCACCGCTTGCTTCCTATGTGGGTACGGCGCGCCCTGGTTCAAGGGTTTGGCAGGGCCGCGCCCGGAGCAGGAAACCGTTGCGTAAACGCGTGGCACACGGCTTATGTTGTGGCCTGGATGTTACGTTGCCGCTATAAATGGTGCTGAATGAAAGGCAACGGATTCTGCCCCGAATGGCCACGGATCACGGTACGCCAGTATGTGGCTCGGGCATCGCGCCCGCCGCCCTGCGCGTCATGGCGCGATTTCTGGGTGTCGTCGTTCTCGCGCTTGCCACGTCAGCGTCGCCGGCCCGGGCCGATTTCCAGGCGGGCGCCGAAGCCTACGCACGGGGCGACTACCAGACCGCGATCGACGAGTGGCTTCCCTATGCCGCCAACGGCGATCCGCGCGCCCTGTTCAATCTGGGGCAGATGTATCGGCTCGGGATCGGTGCCGACACGGATCTGGTCAAGGCCGAGCAGTATTACCGCCGGGCCGCCGGTTTGGGGCACGTGGGCGCGCAGGCCAATCTGGGCTCCGTGCTCTACGACCGCAAGCCGCCGCAGGGCAAGGAAGCCGTAACCTTCTGGCGGCAGGCCGCGCGCGGCGGCGACGCCAAGGCCCAGTTCCTGGTCGGCGTGCAGTACTTCAACGGGGACTTCGTCACGCGCGATTATGTGCAGGCCCATGCCTGGCTGAGCCTGGCGGCGAAGGCCGGCGTCCGCGAGGCCGCCGACGCGCTCGCCACCGTCAAGACCCATATGGAGCCGGCGGCCATCGACGAGGCGACGAAGCTTGCCGCCACGCTGGTGGTTCCGGCGCCGGTTGCCGCGCCGCCGACAATGCAGGCCAAGCTGGCCGAGGACATGGCGGCCCAGCTCGACGGCGCCGTCCTCAGACACCCGGTCGAGGATGTGGCGGACGGCCTGTCGCCGATCAGTCCCGACGCGGTCTCGGGCGCGATCCCGATCCCGCCCATGGACGACGATGTCAGGCCGTCCGCGCAGGCCGCTTCGCCACCGGCCCCGGCGGACTCACCTGCGAGGCCGCCGCTCGCCGACATGGCCGCCGACGGCCGGAACGTGGAGTACCGCGCGCAGTTCTCCACCTTCCGCACCGAAGCCGAGGCGCGGGAACTGCGCCAGGCGCTGCTCGCCAATCACGCCAGGTCGCTGGGCGGCGCGGCGATCGAGGTCGAGCAGATGCTGTCCACCGGGCCGCAAGCGGTGGCGTACCGGGTGCGTACCGCGCCGTTGAAGGGCGAGGCTGCCGCGAAGTCGATCTGCGCCAGGCTCGAGCCCGGCGGCATCCCGTGCCAGCCGGCCAAGGCGGTGAAGATTCCGGTCAGCGTCAAGTCCTCGCCGGAGGTCGCGCCGGCGCAAGCGCCCAAGCCATCGGTGCCGCCCGCGCCGTCGAAGCAGGTTGCCGCGCCGCCGCCGGCCGACTCCGACGAAGAGCCCGGGCCGCGCGCGGCGCATCCCGGCGATAGCTGGCGTGTCCAGGTGGGGGCCGGGCGCACCGAGGAAGAAGCCCGGTTCCGCTGGTCGCGGCTGATGGGCAGCAACGCCGACCTGCTCGATGCGGCCGAGTTGTACATCTACAAGGCCGACCTGGGTCCGAAGGGTGTCTTCTACCGGGTGCAGATTGGCGGTTTCGGCAGCCGTCCGGCGGCCATCGGCCTGTGCGAACGGCTCAAGGCCCGCAAGGTCGACTGCTTCGTGACGGCCACCAGGCAATAACTCGGCGGCCCCGTATTCAGCTCCAGTCGTCCATCCAGCGGTTCAGCATGGCTGCGGCGGCGGTCTCTACCTGGCCGCGCAGGGCTTTCGTCCGGTCGCGCAAGGCGGGGACGTCGATGCCGGAGGCGGCCAGCTCCGCGGCGTGGCCGATCAGCCATTGCTCGATGCGGCGCGGATCGGCCTCGGCGTGGAACTGCAGCGCAAGGACGGACTGGCCGATGCTGAACGCCTGGTGGCGATAGATGTCCGAGCTTGCCAGCAGCACCGAATCGCGCGGCAGATCGAAGGTGTCGCCGTGCCAATGCAGCACCGGCACGTCGGCGAGGGCGGCGAGGCACGAGTGCCGGCCGTCCAGGCTGAGCTGGATGCGGCCCCAGCCGATCTCCTTGCGCCGGCCCGGATAGACCGGCGCGCCCAGAGCGGCGGCGATGAGCTGGGCGCCCAGGCACAGCCCCAGCGTGGGCCTGCCGGCGTCGACGCGGGCCTCGATGGCGGCCAACTCGTCGAGCAGAAAGGGGTAGCGGTCGGTCTCGTAGACGCCGATGGGGCCGCCGCAGATCACCGCCAGGTCGGCGTCGGCGAGGGCGGCGGCGATATCGTCGAT
Source organism: Alphaproteobacteria bacterium (assembly GCA_046596015.1). Lineage (GTDB taxonomy): Bacteria > Pseudomonadota > Alphaproteobacteria > SMXS01 > SMXS01 > RI-34. Next base: position 2,824 of record JBKJNE010000008.1, on the reverse strand, counting down.
GCCGGCATCGGCGTAGGTCACGTTCCAGCCGCGCGCGGCGAGCGGCGCGGCGAACAGCCCCAGATCCTCGAAGGCGACGTGGCGGATGACCCTGGCCTCACGCACGGCGTTCTCCCGGCCTCCCCACCGGGAGCGCTGCATGTGGTTCGGCCGGCTCAACAGGCCCGGGAGCCGGCGCGAGTGGAATGCCCGGTTACCAAGCTACCTCAAATGCCTGGCGGCGCGCCAGTTGGCGGGCGAGCCTGACCCGCACGCGCGTGGGCTTTGCGGGGTGGCGGCGGGCTATCGGAGGGTGACCAGGCCGTGCTTCTCGAAAACAGTGCGGGATCCGGGCGTCAGCAGGAAGGCGTAGAATTCCCGCGCGCCGGCCTTGGCGCCCTTGACGATGGCGGCGGGATAGACGATCGGCGGGTGGCTGCTGGCGGGGAAGGTGTCGATGATGCGCACCCTCTTCTCCACGCCTGCGTCGCTCAGATAGACGATGCCCAGCGGCGCCTCGCCGCGAGACACATAGGCCATGGCCGAGCGCACGTTCTCGGCGCGCAGCAGCCGGTCGGCCACGGCGTTCCACACGCCCAGGGTCGACAGCGCCGAACGGGCATAGCGGCCGACGGGCACGAAATCCGGATCGCCGGTCGACAGGCGGCCGTCCTTGCCGAGGGCGGCGGTGAGCGCGAAGCCGGGCGCGATCCTCAGGTTCTCCGTGCTTTCCGCCGGCGCGATCAGCACCAGCCGGTTGGACAGGATGTCCTCGCGGGTCGCGACGTCGATCAGGCCGCGCTGCTGCAGATAGTCCATCCATTCCGCGTCGGCCGAAATGAACAGGTCGGCGGGCGCGCGGGCCTCGATCTGGCGCGCGGCCGCCGAGCTGGAGGCGAACGAGAACACCACCTTCACCCCGGTCTTTTCCGTATAGGCAGTGCCAAGGTCCTGCAGCGCGTTGGTCAGCGACGCAGCGGCGAACACCGTCACCTGTTGTTGTTCGGCTTCAGCCGCGGCGGCCGGCAGCAGTGATGCCATGGCCAATAGAGTGGTGGCCAGTAAAGTCAGCGCGCCGCGCCGCCTGACGTCGATCAGCGACATTGGCCCTCTCCAAATCCGGAACGCTATATCTGACTGACTATAGCGATTGCTGGCAAGTGGGAAACCGCAGCGCGCGCCGAATAAGCCGAGGCCACCGGCCGCCACGCAAGCGGCGTAGCGTCAGGGATATCGTCTCCCCCGCGAGCTTCTCAGGCCGGCATCGCCGCCGCGCCGTTCGTCCGCGCCGCCTGCGTCGAGGCGGGCGGAGAATAAGCCGGCATGCGGGCGACCGCCACGGTCATGGCGGCGGCGCAGCCGGTGCAGAACACGTAGACGCCGATATAGGCGGGCGAGGCGAACGGGCCGCCATACCACAGCGCGCAGGCGGTGAACCAGCTCGCCACCATCAGCGTGTAGGCGCCCCAGATCAGCGGCGACGTCCCCGCCCGGTTGCCGCGCCGGAACAGTTGGGCGGCGGCGAGCGGCGGTCCGGCCAGGTTGGCCAGATGGAAATAGTTGATGTACAGCGGGTCGCCGATCAGCCCCTTGATCAGCTCCCAGGCGATCCACATGGCGGCGATCCCCAGCAGCACCAGCAGGGTGAACTGCCCCTGGCTCAGGCCCGGCGCGAACTCCCTGCGGCCGAAGCGCAGCGTCATCCAGACGAAGATCAGTTCGCAGACGACGGTGAACACCAGCGCCAGCCAGAACAGCTTCACGTACCAGTGGCCGATGACGTTGAACCACAGGTCGAAGCGCATCACCATGGAGGCGTCGCCGGCCAGCCAGAAGAAGGTGCAGAACAGCGGCACCGGCACCACCTGGTCGCGGAATCCCTGCCGCACGGCGGCGAAGAACCAGGTGTAGTTGCACAGCATGGCGAAGCCGCACAGACCGATCACCGGCCACATGTTGCGGTCGAGCGACGCCAGCACCTCATAGGGATCATACATGCGCCTGATCCTTCCGGTCTGATGTGAATCATGCGGCCGGCGGCTCCCCCGCCACGGACCGTTCCACCCGTTACCGCACGGTACCGCACGCGGCGGCGGATGGAAAGACGGCCCCTGAAACCGCGCCGTCGATCGCAATCAGGAAACCTCGCGAAGCACTGATCGCGTCGTATTGCGGCAAATCAACGATCCGCGCGGCGCTATCTTCTACGGTGAGGCAAGAGGCTGGGAGATTTCATCAGCCGGGAATTCGTCCCCTCCTGGAGATTCGTTCCTCACGATCCGGGATCAACGGCGTATATCAATGGGCCCATCAAGGAGATCAGCATGTTGTTGCCACACGGAACCATCGTCGCGGTTGTCGACGGACGCCACTTCGAACTGCATCGCAACAGCGGGAACGAGGCGGACCCGGCGCTCTCGGAGATGGCGTCGCCGAAACTCGACGAGCACAACAAGGGCGCCGGCACCCACCACCATTCCAGCGCGGCGAACCCCACCGGGCATCTGCTGGATGAGGACGCGCATGTCGCGGCCGTGGCCGGATGGCTCAACGGCCAGGTTCAGGGCGGCAAGATCGAGCATCTGGTGGTCATTGCCCCGCCGCGAGCTCTGGGCGAGTTGCGCCGCCACTACGGCAGCCAGCTCCAAGGCGCGCTCCTGATGGAGATCGCGAAGGATCTTGCCGGCCGGAGCGGGAAGGACGTTCTCGAGGCTGTCCGGGCGGCGTAGGCGACCGTCTGCACTGAAGCGGGCCGGCACGACGGCGTTCGCGGCGGCTCGACGCCGGATGGACGTCCTTCGGATACATTGATCAGATCAGCAGCCAGGGAGATGGCTTTGACATC
>JBKJNE010000498.1:0-3764 GCA_046596015.1 Alphaproteobacteria bacterium | reverse complement strand
GACATCGCCCTCGACTCCAGCGCCCACAAGGTGAGCCGTGGCGGCAAGCCGGTGCGGCTGGGTCCGACCGAGTGCCGCCTGCTGCGCCACTTCCTCGAAAATCCTGACCGGGTGTTCTCGCGCGAGCAGCTGCTCGATTCGGTCTGGGGCCACGACGTTTATGTGGAGCCGCGCACCGTCGACGTGCACATCAGGCGGCTGCGCAAGGTGCTGAACGAAGGCGGCGCCCAGGACGTGATCCGCACCGTCCGCTCGGCCGGCTACGCGCTCGACCTGGAAGCGGCCTGATCCCGGACGCGCGGCTCAGGCCCGCCTTGTATCGGGCGGCGCGCTTGGCCGTGTCAGGATGAAAACGCTCACGGCGACCTGGACGGCGCCGACGATCAGCGGCAGCCAGAGCGACTCGGCGACGAGCAGGGTCATCGCTACCCAGCCCACGGCCATCATGCCCACGGCCATGAACTTGGCCCTGCGCGGAATGACGCCGTATTTGCTCCAGGCCACCAGATGGGGGCCATAGGTCGGATTGTGGTACAGCCAGGCATGCAGCCGCTTGGAGCTTTTCGACCAGGCCCAGGCGGTGACGAGCAGGAACGGCACCGTCGGAATCACCGGCAGGAAAGCGCCGATGGCGCCCAGCGCCAGGAACAACCAGCCGACCGCGAGCAGCAGATAGCGCGCGGTGGGCGATATGGTTATCTCGGCCGCGTCTTGCTGTTGGTCCATGACTTGATCATTGGCCGGTTTTTGCGAAGGACAAATAATTGCAAGTGGCTTGCTCAGTGGAATTGTCAGCCCGAAACTGCCGGGCGGTGCCATCGCCGCATGGTCAATCCGATCGTCAGAGCCGTGACAGACGCCGCGAAAGCCAACGCTTCCTGAACCTCATGGTTCCAATGCCGGGAGGGCTGCCAGACGACGATTCATGGTCGTCAGGAACCCTGACAACTACAAACTCGCGATCGCGGCCAGCGCCGACGTCCTCACCCCGGACCGGATCAGGTTAGCGAAAAACGCCTTATGAACAGCCGCTGGTTCCCCCGCAGGTGTTGCATTTCATGCAGGTGCCGTTGCGGAGCAGGGTGAAGTTGCCGCAGTCGCCGCAGGCGTCGCCCTCGTAGCCTTTCATGCGGGCTTCCTTTGCCAGTTCGACTGTCGCGGTGATCACCGCTTCGGCGCGGGTCAGCAGCAGGGCGTCTCCGGTCTGGCCGACGGCGATGTCGCTGGCGCGCTCGATCACCACCGAGCGGGCGACCGTTTCCTTCTTCGCGGTCATGCCGCCCTCGACCACCGTCAGCTTGTTGCGAACGTAGCCGGACGAGGCGACCTCGCGGATCGCTGCGATGGTCTGCTGGGTGGTGGAGGGCCGTTCGGCGGGGTCCTCGCCCTCGCTCTGGCCCTTGCCGATGGCGTCGAAGCGGGTCTCGTGCGGCTCCACATGCGCCAGGTCGTAGCGGCTGAGGTAGGACACCGCCAGTTCGCGGAACACGTAGTCGAGCAGCGACGTCGCCATCTTGATGCTGTCGTTGCCCTCGACCAGGCCCGACGGTTCGAACCGGGTGAAGGTGAAAGCGTCGACAAATTCCTCCAGCGGCACGCCATATTGCAGGCCGATGGAGATGGCGATGGCGAAGTTGTTCATCAGCGACCGGAAGGCGGCGCCTTCCTTGTGCATGTCGATGAAGATCTCGCCCAGCCTTCCGTCGTCGTACTCGCCGGTGCGCAGATACACCTTGTGGCCGCCGACGACCGCCTTCTGGGTGTAGCCCTTGCGGCGGTGGGGCAGGCGGCCGCGCGCGGCCGGCGCGATCTTCTCGATGATCCGCTCGACGATCCGCTCGACCGTCGGGGCAGGGGCGGCGGCCACGGCCACCTCTTCGTCTTCCAGGTCCTCGTCGTCGAGCAGCGACGAGCTGAGCGGCTGGCTCAGCTTGGAGCCGTCGCGGTACAGCGCGTTGGCCTTCAGCGCCAGCCGCCAGGACAGCTCGTAGGCGCTGAGGCAATCCTTCACCGTGGCGTTGCTCGCCATGTTGATGGTCTTCGAGATGGCGCCGGAGATGAAGGGCTGGGCGGCGGCCATCATGCGGATGTGGCTGTCGACCGACAGGAAGCGCCTGCCGATGCGGCCGCAGGGATTGGCGCAGTCGAACACCGGCAGGTGCTCGTCCTTCAGCCGCGGCGCGCCTTCCAGCGTCATGGCGCCGCAGACATGCAGGTTGGCCGCGTCCACGTCCGCCTTGCTGAAGCCCAGCTCGGCCAGCATGTCGAAGCCGAAATCGTCGAGCTGCTCGGCCGTGAAGCCGAGGCCGTGGCGGCAGAACGTCTCGCCCAGGGTGAACTTGTTGAACGCGAACTTGATGTCGAAGGCGCTGGCCAGGTTCTCCTCGATCGCCTCGATCTCCTGCGGGCCGAAGCCTTTCTGGGCCAGGGTCTCGTGGTTGACGCCGGGCCCGTCCCTCAGCGTGCCGTGGCCCACCGCGTAGTCGACGATCTCGACGATCTCGAACTCCTGGTAGCCCAGCTTGCGCAGCGCCGCCGGCACCATCTGGTTGATGATCTTGAAGTAGCCGCCGCCGGCCAGCGTTTTGAACTTCACCAGCGCGAAGTCGGGCTCGATGCCGGTGGTGTCGCAGTCCATCACCAGGCCGATGGTGCCGGTCGGCGCGATCACCGTCGCCTGGGCATTGCGGTAGCCGTGCTTCTCGCCCAGCTGGAGCGCCTCGTCCCACGCATCGGCGGCGGCCTCGGCCAGCGCCACGTCCGGGCAGCCGGCGATGTCGAGCGGCACTGGCGGCGTGTTCAGGCCCTCGTAGCCCTTCGCCTCGCCGCGGGCGGCCCGGCGATGGTTGCGGATGACGCGCAGCATATGCTCGCGGTTGGGCTCGTAGCCGGGAAAGGCGCCCAGCTCGGCGGCCATCTCGGCCGAGGTGGCATAGGAAACGCCGGTCATCAGCGCGGTGATGGCACCGCACAGGGCGCGGCCCTCGGTGCTGTCATAGGGCAGGCCCGAGGCCATCAGCAGGCCGCCGATATTGGCGTAGCCGAGGCCGAGCGTGCGGTAGCGGTAGCTCAGCTCGGCGATCTCGCGCGACGGGAACTGGGCCATCAGCACCGAGATCTCCAGCACCACGGTCCACAGCCGCGTGGCGTGCTGGAAGCTCTCGACGTCGAAGCCGCCGTCGGCCTTCAGGAAGGTCATCAGGTTCAGCGACGCCAGGTTGCAGGCCGTGTCGTCGAGGAACATGTACTCCGAGCAGGGGTTGCTCGCGTTGATGCGACCGCTGACCTTGCAGGTGTGCCAGTCGTTGATGGTGCTGTCGTACTGCACCCCGGGGTCGGCGCACGACCACGCGCTGAGGGCGACCTTCTTCCAGAGGTCCTTGGCGCGCAGGGTGTCGATGACCTGGCCGTTGGTGCGCCCCTTGGTCTGCCACTCGCCGTCGGTCTCCACCGCGCGCATGAACTCGTTGGTCACGCGCACCGAGTTGTTGGAGTTCTGGCCCGAGACGGTGTGGTAGGCCTCGCCGTTGAAGTCCGCGGGGTAGCCCGACGCGATCAGCGCCATGGCCTTCTTCTCCTCCTTCATCTTCCACTCGATGAAGTCAATGATCTCGGGGTGGTCCAGGTCGAGGCACACCATCTTGGCCGCGCGGCGCGTGGTGCCGCCCGACTTGGTGCTCCCCGCGGCGCGGTCGAAGACCTCGAGGAAGGACATGAGCCCCGAGGAGGTTCCGCCGCCCGAGAGCTTCTCCTGGCGGCCGCGC
>JBKJNE010000487.1:0-2974 GCA_046596015.1 Alphaproteobacteria bacterium | reverse complement strand
AACAGCCCGAAGGTCCTTTTCGCCGACGAACCGACCGGTAATCTCGACGAAGGCACCGCCGACGCCGTGTTCGCCGAACTGCTGCGGGTCGCCCGCGAGGACGGCGTCGGCGCTCTGATCGCCACCCACAACGGCGCGCTCGCCGACCGCATGGACCGGCGGATTTTGCTGCATAACGGCGTCGTCGAAGCCGGCTGAGAGGAGCCAGGCCGCCGCGATCAGTGGCGTCGGCATCAAGGCGATCCACAATGCCATCGACAAGCGCATCATCAGCGCCACGCGAAAGCCTCGCGGTGCGACCGGCCGCTCTCCCCGCACGCTCACCGCCGATGACTTGCTCAGGTTGAAGTTGTGGTACGCGGTGGGCGACATGTTGTCCCCGGAGCGGCGCGAGCGGCTTTTCGCCGCTATCCGCCAGCAGCCCAAGGCCAGGACGGTGAAGGCTGACGATCTGCTGATCATCGACGTCGCCGAAGCGCGCAGGCAGATCGCTGCGCGTACCCGCGATCTCGAGGCCGCCGATGCCATGGTAGAGCGCGCCGAGGAAGTCATGGGCGGCGAGCCGGTATTCAAGGGCACGCGCATTCCGGTGCGCGTGATCGCCGCCATGCTGGGCGAGGGCACCGAGGTGAGTGAGGTTCTCGACGGCTATCCGGCGCTCGATCCCCGCCAGCTCGAGCTGGCGCGCCTTTGGGCGGCGGCCTATCCGTCCCGTGGCCGGCCCAGGTCCCTGAAGGACCGAGGGTTCATGTCGAAATCCACCAGAACGGTCTCACTCGGGGACGGTGGGCCTGCGTGAGATTTCTGATCGACGAATGCCTTCATGCCTCGCTTGTCGCCACCGCGGAGGCGCGAGGCCATGAAGCGTGGCACGTCAACTGGCTCGGCCTCAGTGGCGAGACAGATTGGAACCTGATGCTCCGAGTCATCGCCGACGACTTCACGTTCGTGACCAACAATGCGGCGGATTTTCGCCGGCTCTATGCGCGCGTGCCATTGCATGCCGGCCTAGTGATCATCGTCCCGCAAGTTGCGCCTGCCACCGCAGGCTCTTCGACGTGCTGCTCGACGAATTGACCAGCGGAGACGCCCCGATAAATGAGGCGATCGAACTGCGGATCGAAGACGGGACAGTGGTGATCGAGCGATACGATCTGCCGGAACCATAAGCGGCGCATCCTGCTGCACAACGGCGTCGTCGAAGCGGGCTGATCTATCCACAGAAAGCTCACCGATCCCAACCGACAGCGGTTGGTGCTGGCCGGTGAACGCATTATCTTGTGGTGCTAGCCCGCTCCACCCCTGATTCTGGACAGCGCCCGTGGCCGACTTCATCCATCTCCGCGTCCATTCGTCCTACTCGCTGTCCGAGGGCGCCATCCACCTGAAGGCGCTCACCAAGCTGTGCGTGGCGCACAAGATGCCGGCGATGGCGGTGACCGACACGGGCAATCTGTTCGGCGCGCTGGAGCAGTCGGTGCTGATGTCCGAGGCCGGCATCCAGCCGATCATCGGCTGCATCGTGCGGGTGTCCTACGCCCAGGCGCCGCTGGGGCAGCAGGCGCCCGATCCGGCGCCGGTCGTTGTGCTGGTGCAGAATGAGACCGGCTGGCGCAACCTGATCAAGCTGGTCAGCCGCTCGTTCATGGAGACCGACGCGACCAGCGAGCCGCGGGTCTCGCTCGACGACCTGCTTAACGCCAACGAGGGCCTGCTGCTGCTGACCGGCGGCCCGGACGGTCCCGTCGGCCGGCTGATCCAGCAGAATCAGCTCGCCGCCGCCGAGGCGCTGACGCGGCGCTTCGCCGAAATGTTCGCTGGGCGGACCTATGTGGAAATCCTGCGCCACATGCAGGACGACGAGCAGCGCACCGAGGCCGCGTTCCTCGACATCGCCTACAGGCTCGACCTGCCGCTGGTCGCCACCAACGACGTGTTCTTCGACAAGAAGGGCATGTACGAGGCGCACGACGCCCTGCTGTGCATCGCCGGCGGCGCCTATGTGGGCCAGATCGACCGGCGGCGCGTCACGCCCGAGCACTATTTCAAGTCGGCCGAAGAGATGAAGGTGCTGTTCGCCGACCTGCCGGAAGCCATCGACAACACGGTGGCGATCGCCCGGCGCTGCGCCTTCATGGTCAGCACCCACAAGCCGATCCTGCCCAAGTTTTCCCGTGACAAGGACGAGGGGGAGGAACTGCGGCTGCAGGCGCGGGACGGGCTGGAGCTGCGGCTGGCGCGGGCGGTCTACGCCGACGGCATGGACGAGGCGGCGAAAGCCGACGCGGCGAAGCCTTACCGCGAGCGGCTCGAGTTCGAGCTCGACGTCATCAACGGCATGCAGTTCCCCGGCTATTTCCTGATCGTGTCCGACTTCATCAAATGGGCCAAGGAGCACGACGTGCCTGTGGGGCCGGGCCGCGGATCGGGCGCCGGTTCGGTGGCGGCGTGGGCGCTGCAGATCACGGATCTCGACCCGCTGCGGTTCGGGCTGCTGTTCGAGCGGTTCCTGAACCCCGAACGGGTCTCCATGCCCGACTTCGACATCGACTTCTGCCAGGAGCGGCGCGAGGAGGTGATCACCTATGTCCAGGAGCGCTACGGCAAGGACCGGGTCGCCCAGATCATCACCTTCGGCACGCTTCAGGCGCGGGCCGTTCTGCGCGATGTCGGTCGGGTGCTGCAGATGCCGCTGGGTCAGGTCGACCGGCTCTGCAAGATGGTGCCGAACAACCCGGCCAATCCGACCACGCTGGCGCAGGCTATCGAGATCGAGCCCCGGCTGAAGGAGGCCCGCGACGCCGAGCCGGCGGTGGCCAACCTGCTGGCGACGGCGCTGGAGCTGGAAGGCCTGTACCGTAACGCCTCGACCCATGCCGCCGGCATCGTCATCGGCGACCGGCCCCTGTCTGAACTGGTGCCGATGTACCGCGATCAGCGTTCCGATATGCCGGTCACCCAGTTCAACATGAAG
>JBKJNE010000491.1:0-3164 GCA_046596015.1 Alphaproteobacteria bacterium | reverse complement strand
GGATGCGCCGAGCTCGATACCCTTGCTGCGCTGCGCGCCGGCCAGGATCGACCGCCTCGGATCCGCCGGGTCGGGAATCACCACATTGGTGCGGTCAAGCTGATAGAGCGCGGCGGTAAGCTGCAGGTCGGGATTCACGTCCCACTTCACGCCGACCTCGTAATTGCTGAACTTTTCCGGAGCGAGCACGGCAGTGGTCACCGTCAGCGACGCCAGTTGCTCGCCGGAACGCGGCAGATAGGTGCGGCTGTAGCTGGCATAGAGCGACAGGCGCTCGATCGGGTTGAAGATCAGGCTGGCCCGCGGCGACCACAGGTTGTCGTTGGTGTTCAGCTCCTGGCCGTTGCGGTTGTCGAGGAAGAACAAGTCAAAGTTGTCGTAGCGTATGCCGACGACCGCCTCGAACATGGATGACAACTCGATCTGGTCCTGCAGGTAGACGCCGACAAATCTGGCCACACTGTGGTTGTCATTGTTTCCCGCGGCGGCACGGAAGAACACCTGAGCATCCACGTTGGGACTGGCGGTCGGCACCAGGATCGAGCTCACGGTCGATGTGGGCGAGCCAAAGAAGCCGGTCAAACGGCGGTTGTCGTTCTCCTGCCGGCCGAGTTCAACGCCGGCGAGCAATGTGTGACTGATCGAGCCTGTCTCGAATTTCCAGATCAGGTCGGTCTGGTTGATGAAGCTGTCACGGAGAGTCGTGTCGTTGTATGCCAGCAGCGAGACGGACGTACCGGCGGCGTTGACCGCGCCGGGGTATATGTTCTGGTAGAACTTTTCCACGCTCGAATACCGGAACCGGTTGCGGACGGTCAGCGCGTCGTTGAACGCATGCTCGATGGCCACGTTGACCGCATCGACCGTCGCCGTCGACTCGCTGTCCCCGGGATCGCCGAAGAAGGTGGAGCGCTTCGTCTCGAATGGCAGCCCCTGATAGGACGGGATGCCGCGATCGGCGGTGCGATCGTCCTCGAAATGCTCGTAGCCGATCTGCAGCAGCGTCCGATCGCCAAGCTTGAAGGAGGCGGTCGGGTTGACGCCCCAGCGCTCGTTGCCGACCGAATCCCGGAAGCTTTCGGCGTTGTGGTAAACGCCGGTCAGGCGCAGCGACACCATGTCGCTCACCGGCTGATTGAGATCGACGGCGCCGCGCCACTGTTCCTGGCTGCCGCCCTGCAGGCGGATCTCCCGCCCGGCGTCCCAATTGGCCTGCTTGGTGACGCGGTTGATCACGCCGCCGACGCCGCCGCGGCCGAAAATCATCGCATTGGGACCGCGGAAGATTTCCACCCGCTCGATATTGTACAGATCCCGGAAATACTGCACGTCGTCCCGGATGCCATCGACGAAGAAGTCGGCGGTGGAGCTGTTGCCGCGGAAAACCGGCGTGTCGCGGTTGCCCTCGCCCTGCGCGAACCCGAGGCCCGGCGTGTACCGGACGGCGTCGGCCATGCTGGTGATCGCCTGGTCCCTGATCTGGTCCTGGTTGACCACCGAGACGGATTGGGGCACGTCCAGCAATTCGGTGTCGGTCTTGGTCGCGGTGACCGTGCGGCTGGCCTTGTAGCCCGCGTCGGCGGGCGGCTGGATGGTGAACGCATCGCCGCCGACGCGGACCGGACCCAGCACCTGCGGCGCCGTCGCCGCTTCCTCGGCGGATGCGGGCGAAATGGCCATCAGCGCGCCGGTCAACGCGACGATACCCTGGAAAGCCGCGGTATCGCGCCGCTGCCCCTGATCACTGTAACGCTTCCTCATTTCCGTCCTTTTCTTGGCTTGCGTGGTGGTCGTTGCCATCGAGCCGGGTCATCGCCGCTGCACATGCAAGTGCGAATGACTCCTAACTACGATGGGCACGATGACCATCACCCCGATGTCTGTCAAGGAAAAATGCGAACGATTTGCAGTTGCGACTAGAGGCAACGGCAATCGTGGCAAGAATGCCCGTCAGGCAAACCGGAAAGGACTCAGACGGCCTGCCACGCGCAGGTGCAGGCAAGCTGCTGGGCGGTGTTGTCGATGGCCGCGAGGCAGGCATCGGCACGCGCGGGAATATAGACCTCGAAGCGGGTGACGTACTCGGCATCGTCGCCGCTGCCGGGATACCGGCTCGAGTTCATGCGGACGATGTTGGCGTCGTAGTCCTGGAACGCCTCGGTCAGCCTGGCCACCAGTCCCGGGCGGTCGCCGCCGACCACGTCGATGACGTGGGTGATGCGGGCGTTCTCGGCCTGGGTGGCCGCGTGAACGAACGGGGTGACCGAAATATCGGCCTCGGCGAGTTGGCCCAGCGACCGCAGCTCGGCGGCGACGTCATCCAGCCGCACGTCACCGGGCAGCTCGCAGACCGCGTTGAATTCGAAGCCGGTGCCGAGCACCGCGAAATTGGTGTCGGCCAGGTTGGCGCCCAGGTCGAACAGCCGGGCGGTGACCGCCGAGATCAGGCCGACCCTGTCGGGGCCGGTCATGGACACATAGGCAAGCTGGCTGCTCGGCATCGCTCTCCCCTGCGATCGTGGCGACCCCGGCGTGACTCGAACACGCAACATCCTGCTTAGAAGGCGGGTGCTCTGTCCAGTTGAGCTACGGGGCCGATGGCGGATTTCTGCGGGTTTTCGGCCATTTTGTCAAGGATTGTCCGACCGCCGCTTGCCGCTGTTTGTGCGGCAATTATGCTAGTCGGGGGTGAAAAGTCCCATGAAAAGTCCCACGATCACACAACATCGGCAAATACCGTATTGTGGCTAAATTTTGTCCGGAACTAATTCTTTAGCAGGCACAATGTTCAGCTTGACCGCTTGCGCTTGAAGCTTGGCGAACCTATTCTCTCAGGCATTTCGCGATGCCAGCGGGCGAAACTTCGGTTACATTGATTATAACTCGGCAGCCGACATTAAAATCACTACTGTTGGAAGTAATTACTTCAAGTTTGATCTCAAGAAGAAGGTCGCTGAATGACGACGGCGGTCAACCGCTTCTACAACTCCATCGAGAACGCAGCCAACCAAAGCCAAAGCGCGCTCGTTGAGTTGTTCGTCTACTTCCTGACGGTAGAGTCTGGACAGGACGCAGCGACCCCGAAACAGGTCGCAGATTGCTTTGCGGCGTGCGATCTGGTTGTTCCGGGAAACGTGAGCGCACGGCTCTCCGAAGGCCTCAAG
>JBKJNE010000479.1:0-4624 GCA_046596015.1 Alphaproteobacteria bacterium | reverse complement strand
AGGTCGTCGGGGTTCTGCTTTAGCCGGTCGGCGAGGCGCTGGACCATGCCCTCGATCATGGCGCCGCGATCACCCTCGGACATGTCCTGGGCGGCCTCGACCTGCGCCGCGTCCGGGCCGGGCGCGGCCGGCTGGGCGGCAAAATCAGGCGACGGCAGGCCCATGCGGCGGGCGGCACGCTTCATGCCGCGCTCCAGCAGTCCGGCATATTCGGCATCAGGCGGCGTCTCGGCGGCCAGCGCCGCCCAGCGGTCGAACGCGGCGCGGTCGTCGTGATCCTGGAAGTCGGCGAGGCCCAGATAGTACCGCGCCATGGCGTTCTCCGGGTCAAGCGCCAGCGCCTTGCCGAAGGCGTCCCGCGCATCCGGGTTCACCATGCCGGCGTCGCGGGCGACCCGCGCCAGGCCCAGCGACAGCCAGTGGCCGACCTTGCCGGGCTCGAGCCGCGCGGCGCCCTCATAGGCTTCGACGGCGAGGTCGTAGCGGCCCACCGAGCTGGCGAGCTGCCCCTGCATCAGCCAGCCGCGCAGCTCGTTGGGGCGCTCACGCATGGCGGCGGCCATGCGCACGGCCAGTTCGTCGGCGGTCGCTTGCTCGGCCGGCACGTCGGCCGCGCGCGCCGCCGGTCTGTCGGGCAGGCCCGGATTGCCCTGCGCGTGATAGATCAGCGCCGCCAGCACCGCGACGGCGGCGGCGACGGCGAGGGCCGCGCCCTTGCGGCTTCCCGGCGAGAGTTGGATGCGCGGCGCCGGTTCCGCCCGGTCGGCGGCACGCAGCAGGCGCCGCTCCACCTCGATCCGCGCCGCCTCGGCCTCGGCCGGGCCGATCGTTCCTGCGTCACGCTCGGCCGCCAGCTCGGCAAGCTGGGCGCGGTAGATCGCCACGTCATGATCGGCCCGGTCGACGGGCGCACCGCGCCGCCGCAGCATCGGCACCGCGAGGATCGCGGCGGCCAGCGCCGCCAGCAGCGCGAACAGGGCGTAGAGCATCACGGCGACTCGTCGAGCAGCGCCCGCAGCCGGGCCTGCTCGCCTTCATCCAGCGCCTCTTGCTGCGCGGGCGGGCGCTGGCGGCGGATGAATACCCAGGCGCCCAGGCCGCCGGCGGCCAGCATCAGGAATGGCGCGAACCACAGCAGCGCGGTGCGGATGTTGAACGGCGGCTTCATCAGGATCCAGTCGCCGTAGCGGTCGACCATGTACTGGTGCACCTGCGCGTCGGTCTCGCCCGCCGCCACCCGCTCGCGGACGATCTCGCGCAGGTCGCGGGCCAGGTCGGCGTTGGAATCGGTGATCGACTGGTTCTGGCACACCAGGCAGCGCAGATCCTCCATGATACCCCGGGCGCGCGCCTCCTGTCCCGGATCGGCCAGCATGGTCTCGTCGGCGCCCACCGCCAGCGCCGGGCCGGCCCACAGCAGCAGCGCGATGACCGCGAGCACCTTCATTTCAGCCCCTGTAGCAACGGGATCAGCGTGGTGGCGACGACCGCCTCGTTGAGCGGACCTTGGAGCCGCCAGACCACTTTGCCCGACCGGTCGACGACGAAGGTCTCGGGCACGCCCGAGATGCCCCAGTCGATACCGACCCGGCCGCTGCCGTCGAAGCCGGCGCGCGGGAACGGGTTGCCGTCCGCCGCCAGCCAGGCGCGCAGGTCGGCCGGATTGTCCTTCCAGGCGATGCCGTAGACCGGCACGCCGGCGCGTTTTTCGAGCTGCATCAGGATGGGATGCTCGACCCGGCACGGCGCGCACCAGCTGGCGAAGAAATTGACGATGGCGACCTTCCCCAGCAGATCGGCGCTCGACAGCCCGTCGCCGCCCTCGACGACGGGCGGCAGGTCGAACGCCGGCACCTTCTTGCCCTCGAGGGCAAAGGGCGTCTCCGTCGGGTCCAGGTTCAGAGTGAACGCGATGCCGAACGCCACCGCGATGGTGAGGAAGATGGCCAGCGGCAGGACGTGCTGCGGCTTCATTCAGCCGGCACTCCGGCAGGCACCTTCGCGGCACGCGGCGCGCCCACGCGCAGGCGCCGGTCGGACAGCGACACAAGGCCGCCCAGCACCATGATCAGCGCGCCCGCCCAGATCCACGACACCAGCGGCTTGTGGTAGAGCCGCACGCCCCAGCGCCCGTCGCTCTGGGCCTGGCCGATGACGGCATAGAGGTCGCCGGTGAACAGCGGATCGATCGCCGCTTCGGTAGTCTCCTGCGGCGGATCGGCGAAGCGGCGGGTCTCCGGGAACAGCCGCACGACGAATTTGCCGTCCTTGTAGACCGAGAACGTGCCCCGGATCGCCGCGTAGTTGGGTCCGCGCACCGGTCCGACCGCGTCGAGCACGAAGCGGTAGCCGCCGACCCGCACGCTGTCGCCCGGCTCGATGACGGTGATCTCCTCGCGCTGCCAGGCGCTGGAGACGGCTATGCCGAAGATCATCACGGCGATACCCAGATGCGCGATGGTCATGCCCCACGCGCCGCGCGGCAGCCCGGCGGCGCGCCGCAACGCCTGGCCCGGCGCCCGGAACAGGCCGACGCGGCCCGCCAGCTCGGTCAGCACCGAGGCGGTGAGCCAGACACCGTAGGCGACGCCGATGCTGGCCCAGAACGGCCCTTTGGTGGTCAACGCGACCGCAAGGCCCGCAGCCACCGCCAGGCCGAACGCCGGGCGCAGGCGCTTCAGCGCCTCGCGCAAATTGCCGCGCTTCCAGGCGAGCAGCGGTCCCAGCCCCATGAACGCGACCAGCAGCGCCATCAGCGCCGGGAACACGATGTTGAAGAACGGCGCGGCCACCGAGACCTGATAGCCCGCTTCCTTGGCCAGCAGCGGATAGAGCGTGCCGAACAGGATGGCGAACGCCGCCACCGCCAGCACCAGATTGTTCATGATCAGGCTGGTCTCGCGCGACACCGGCGAGAACATGCCGGTCGGCTTCATCGACGGCGCGCGCACCGCGTAGAGCGCCAGCGAGCCGCCGACCACCACGATGAGGAACGCCAGGATGTAGACGCCGCGCGCCGGATCGCTGGCGAAGGAATGCACCGAGGTCAGCACGCCCGAGCGCACCAGGAAGGTGCCCAGCAGGCTCAGTGAAAACGTCAGGATGGCGAGCAGGATGGTCCAGCTTTTCAGCGTGTCGCGCTTCTCGACGACGATGGCGCTGTGCAGCAGCGCGGTGCCGGCGAGCCACGGCATGAACGAAGCGTTCTCCACCGGGTCCCAGAACCACCAGCCGCCCCAGCCCAGCTCGTAATAGGCCCACCACGAGCCGAGCGCGATGCCTGCCGTCAGGAACGACCAGGCCGCCAGCGTCCACGGCCGCACCCAGCGCGCCCAGGCCGGATCGACCCGTCCCTCGATCAGCGCGGCGATGGCGAAGGAGAAGGCGATCGAGAAGCCCACATAGCCCAGATAGAGCATGGGCGGATGGAACGCCAAACCAGGATCCTGCAGCAGCGGGTTGAGGCCGTTGCCGTTCAGCGGCGCCGGATCGAGCCGGGCGAACGGGTTGGAGGTGAACAGCGAGAAGGCGAGGAAACCGAGGGCGATCAGCGCCTGGACCGCCAGCACGCGGGCGCGGAAGGCGTCGGGCAGGTTGCGCCCGAAGGCCGCGACACCCGCGCCGAACAGCGCCAGGATCAGGATCCACAGCAGGATCGATCCCTCGTGGTTCCCCCACACGCCGCTGATCTTGTAGAGCATCGGCTTGTCGGTGTGGGAGTTGAGCGCCACGTTGACGACGGAAAAATCGGACACCAGATAGGCCCAGGTCAGCGCCGCGAACGACAGCGCCACCAGCCCGAGCTGCAGGAACGCGGCGGGCCGCGCGACGGCGATCAGCGCGGCGTCGCCCCGCTGCGCGCCGACCAGCGGCACCGTGCCCTGCACCAGCGCCGCCAGCAGCGCCAGGATCAGCGCGAAATGGCCCAACTCGACGATCATCTGGGTTCGCCCCGCTGCCATTCGCCCGAGCGCTTCAGCGCGTCGGTCACCTCGGGCGGCATGTATTTCTCGTCGTGCTTGGCGAGCACGCGGGTGGCGACGAAGGTGCCGTCGGCGCCCAGCTTGCCCTCGGCCACCGCGCCCTGCCCTTCGGCGAACAGGTCGGGGACGAGGCCGTGCTCGGTCTGGTCGTAGACCACCTTCACGTCGGAGACGCCATCGGTCACCACGAAGCGCATCACCATCTCGTTGTCCTTGTGGACGCTGCCGGGCTTCACCAGCCCGCCGAGATGGAAGGAGTCGGACGGCGGCGCGGCCAGCTTGCGCAGGTCGCCGGGACTGTAGAAGAAGCGGACGTTGTCACCCATGGCGAAGAAGGCGAGCGCCCCGGCGAACGCCAGGATGCCCAGCCCCGCGCCGACGTAGATCATGCGCTGGGTTTTACGCTTCATCGCCGCTCCGGTTTTTGTCGAGCATGGCCTCCAGCGCCGCCTGTCCGCGCAGCGCCCGGCGCAGCCGCAGAATACTTACGACCGCCACCGCCGGCAGGATCACCGCCGCCGCCGCGTAGGCCGACCAGATATAGGAGGCGTACTCCCAGTGCACGCTAGGCCTCCGCCTGCATCATCTGCAGCGCGCGCACCCGGCGCTCGGCCACCTCGGCGCGGATGCGCAGCAGCAGC